>CAYTKR010000072.1:0-25759 GCA_964438295.1 uncultured Anaerolineales bacterium | reverse complement strand
TCGCCACATTGTAACCAGAATTGTTCTCAGGGCAATTCGCCAAATCATCTTGCAGGTGAAACGCTTCTCCTGGCGGTTTGTGTCTGGTGTCCCACAGATAAAGCCGACAACGTCTTGACTGGCGTCATCCATAGCGACAAAGCAATGTTCTGGCTCGAAACGGACATAATATGCAATGAAGATCATGAAGAACAATTGCTTATCCTCGAAATATTCTCTTCCTTCTAATCCTTCTCCTTTGAACCCAGTGCGGTAGGTGATATTCTCGATGGCTGCTTCGTCATCTGGTTGGTAGGGACGAATTGAAAAATTCATATTATTTTTTTCATTGCGAGCGACCTTCAGGAGCAAGGCAATCTGAATCTCCCATGTTTTGTGTTTCAGATTGCTTCGTCGGGTTGCGGCAAGCAACCCTCCTCGCAATGACGCAACGTTGACGCTATCCGTTGGCCGCTCTTAACGCGCGGTCAATGGCCTTCAATAACAAACCCTTGTGCTCGTAGCCCTGCTCTCCTAACTCGCTCAAGCCGAGATAGATGCCATTCCTACAGCGGCGGGTGAGACCCAGAACCAGCCGGTAAAGGGCCACGCGGCTGGCGTCATATTCGTCTGCATCTGTCCAGGGCCGATGCAGATCCCAATTGCGACTGAGCACGTAGGGATGGGTTAGCGGTTGGCGGATGCGCTCATACCAGCCGCGCGAGCCGATGTCCAACCAAAATTGGTAATCAACCGGGCGGTTGCGCATCAAGAAGGTGTAAGCTGGAGCCAGGAAGACGGCCTCCTCGGGCTGGGTTTGCCAATTGAAAATGTACTGTGCGGCGATGACGCCATCTTGAACCATGCGCAAATACACGCTTCCCAGGGGAATGCCTTCGGCTTCCAAGCGCTCTCCTACTGCCCAGCGGAACTTACGCACAGATTCGATTAGATTGGCGGTGACCTCTCCGGCGTCGTAATCGGCGAAAAAACCGTAATCTTTCTGCGAAAGCTTTTCCCCAAATAAGCGACTGAAGAAATGATCTAATTCTTCAGGACCTACTTGCGTGTAGTCATTAAGCCAGACGCGTAAATCCTCATACAAATTACCAAATTTGAATGTAATCCGTTCCTGAGTTTCGGGGTTGATCTGACCGAAAGCTGATAAGGATCCAGTTTTTTCTTGGTAGACAATATCCGTGAGTAGTTGGGCGCGGATCAAATCAAGGCCGGCAATCGATTGAATGAAAGCGTAGGCAAAATCGAATTTCGAAGGGATCAGCCCCCACTGGGGGTGGGCTAGCGCTGCCAAAGTCAGTAGTGCCTGCGTGGCAGGTTCTTCCCGTAGGGACCGTGAAGGCCGATGGGAGTAAGCAGTGATGCCCATTTCTTCGAGACGTTCGGCTAGCGAGAATCGCAATGCATCGCTGAGATAGGATGAAAGCACGACGATCTCCCCCGGCGGTACACCTCCCTCGACCAATGCGGCAATCTCCGCGACGATCCAGTCTAGCATCTGAGGGTAATAGCGCGTGGAGTCTAAGGGAGAATGGATAATCGGGAATTGGGCATCGTCAATCGTGAAAGGCTCGAATTCTTCTTCGGACCGCAAGGCGTTGGCGAGGGCATAGCCGAAATTTTGGACTCCTTCGGTTGCGCTGAACGACTCGAAGAGGGTCACTGTCTGATTGCAAGCGTCTTTTAAGTTGTACGTTGTCTGGGGGTCGGCACCCATAAATCGGCGGTAACCCGCCTCGAGGTCGTAGATGAACAATCCTGATTCCAGTTCGGGAATCCAATTTCGCAACAGATCATACGTGACCGGGACATCCTCCTCCAAATTGTCTACAATCAAATGTCTGTAATTGGTTAGCAGGTAATTATGGCAGGTAGATGCTGGCCAGAGATAGTTGAGAAAAATCTCGAGTTGTAATGAAAAATCGAGCAGATTGTGCTCGAGGCAAAAGTCGCGAAAGAGGTTGGCGCAATGTTGGGCATCTTCGTAGATGTGGGCCTGCCCTGGCTCCCCAGCCCAGGCTGATTTGAGTTTCTGGCTAATCTCGGTGTGTGGGAAGCCGACCACGGCTGCCTTGTTGAGGTTGTCGATGATCTGGCTGTAAAGGCGGTTGCGTTCGATGGTGATGGACTCAAAGAACCCTTGATCTAACAAGGGCCGTACCAGATGAGCCATGTAGTATTGAGCGGTCTCGAGTGTGAGGAAGTTCGGTGGACGGTTAGGGGTGGCGAATCCAGCCTGCTCGGAAACCAGCGGCCAGAAAAGCTCCACCATTCGTTTGGCCAGTCCGCCGATGGTTACCACATTAACTATTCCGCTGGCAGCTGCTGAAGGGCTGCGGGTGGCTTCGTAATAAGGAGTGGCTAATGTGCGTTGGGGGACGAGCAGCATGATCTCATTCCCAGGCACTCCAGCCTCCATCAAATATAAGATACGCTCCACACCGACAGTAGTCTTGCCTGTGCCGGCATGACCCTCGAGGAAGATTGTCGCGTTGAGATGGGATTCGACGATAGCGAGTTGGCTGGGTGACAGAGATGCTTTTTGTGGTGACATTAGGAGAATGAGATGAATAATATATTGGGTTCGTACTCATTTTACACCATAGCTGGATAAATCCGCGCTGATTTTTCTCTTGACGTGGTAAGCGTTCAATGCTATATTCTTTCTCGTAGGATGCCAGAAAGTTTTCGTTGGAAGAATGATGAAAGTCAACAGTTCGAGGCAGGGTCCTTGAGCTGTTTTTTTTTGACCCTCCGATGGAACGATCAAGCACCTCAATGATATATTCGATCTATTCAATAAGGAGATTAAAATGTCTGAACGTGTCGTCGGTACGGTCAAATGGTTCAATGGAAGCAAAGGTTATGGCTTCATTGAGCGTGGTGAAGGCGAGAAAGATGTCTTTGTCCACTATTCCGCAATCCAGGGCGAAGGCTTCCGCAACCTTGAAGAAGGTCAGCGCGTCGAGTTCACCGTGGAAGATGGTGCCAAAGGCCCCCAGGCTGCAGAAGTTATAGCTCTGTAGGAGTTGTACCTTTAAAGCACGAGACCCCGTCAATTGGCGGGGTCTTTTGATTCACAAACTTGAATATCTCTCTACCAAGGTGTTAGCCCGATGCAAAATTTCTCATAAGCAATTCTTGTTCGGTTTTGTAACTCAATTTCTTGATTGCTTCCTCTGGGGACAGCCATAATAACTGATCGACTTCTTCGTTGGGGATGAATTCGCAGCCTTCGCTCAATTGCATATTCCAGAAAAGCACAATCTTGGCGACGCCCTTGACCGTATAGGCTGTGCTGCCTGCAAAGCTCACTAAATCAGCTTTGCAGCCGGTCTCCTCTTCGATTTCTCGCAAGGCAGTCTGCTGCCAGCGCTCACCAGGGTCGCGTTTTCCTTTCGGCAGGGTCCAATCGTCGTATCGCTGGCGGTGGACGATGGCGATCTCATGTCTCTTGTTATACTCTCGCCAGAGCAGACCTCCCGCGGCTTCGATCACTTCTGTGGATAGGTTTTCAATTCTCAAGTTTGACATAACTCAATTATAAACCTCTAATATCATTCTGATTGAGCGCGTCAAGAACGTGCCTTTGGCCAGCGAGTGAAGCATGCCCTGCGATCGAAGATCGTATTGAAGGGAATCTCCCCAAAACGCTCAGTTTGAAATTTAAATCTTGGAGACTATTCGCTCCTGCCAAAGGCAGGTCGCTACTAAGAAACACACTCATTGTCATCGCGAGGAGCGTTGTGTGCGACGAAGCGATCTCCCACTCAGTAAGGAGATTGCCGCACTCCGCTGCGCTGCGTTCGCTATGACACATCATTTGGCAGTATAAAGCGGGTCACCTGCGAATAGACATTTTAGGTATTCACCTTCAGGGAATCCGATCGGGTGATCGATAGGATGTCCAGTGCGCTCGATCTCTTTCAGGGGGCGACCCACCAACAGAGCTTCTTGATTAATTGCAGAATAGAATGCATCCGAAGATACTCGACTGGAACAGGATGATTGCACGAGTATCCCCTCAGGATTGAGAACAGAAAGCCCCAATCGAGTGAGCCGGCGGTATTGTGCTATTGCCCCTTTGACTTCCGATTTTCGCTTGGCAAAAGATGGCGGGTCGATGATTGCCATATCGAAGCGTTGGCCGCTTGCGTGAAATTGTTCTAAGATGCCATAGGCATCTCCCGCGATCGTATGGTGCTCTGGTTCGAAACTGGAGGAGGCGGCATTATGAGCGAAATTGCGCTCGGCAGCCTCCAGAGCCGGGCGGCTGATATCCACGCTGGTGACAGCTGTCGCTCCACCGCGCGCGGCATAAACGGAGAATCCGCCGGTGTAAGCAAAGAGGTTAAGCACGGATTTTCCCTCAGCTAAAATTTCGACTCTGGCTCGGTTCTCGCGCTGATCGAGAAAGAAGCCGGTCTTTTGGCCGCGGAGGAGATCGGCTTCGAAGGTCAGACCATTCTCTTGGAAGAGCACAGGGTTCTCAAGCGACCCCCCCCACAGGCTCATACCATCTTTCAGACCGTAGAGATGTACAGGATGGCGGGCAACCTCACGGCTGAGACGCAAAATGATGCGCTTTGGAGACAGTTCGATCATCAAGGGCAACAGAATTGGCAAGTGGGGAATCCAGGCCGCGCTGTATAATTTCAGCACCCCATTTCTGGCATAGATATCCATCACCAGGCCAGGTAGCCCATCGTTTTCACCATGGATGACTCGAAACCCAGTTGTATCTTCTGGGAGTGCTGATCGTATTTCGAAGGCCTGCGCAATTTTCGACCTGAACCAATCTTGATCGATAGGACTGGGTTTTTTGTGTTGCAGCACACGTACACGGATGGGAGAGAGTGGGTCGTAAAGGCCAATAGCGAGGAAACGTCTCTTGGAATCGAAGATCACCGCCAGGTCGCCTGGCTTCCCCGCGTGGCTTTGATGCCGTATCGCATCGGCAAAGAGCCAGGGATGCCCCTTACGAAGGGCGCGTTCAGCCGCGGGGGTGACGCGCATGGCAATGCGTTTCCCGTTTGGCCTGGGCAATGCTGCCAGGATCTCTTCTCGCACGGTTATTCGGAATCCTTTTCCAGTATGGCGATGTATATGGAAGTATCTGAGTCGATGAAGCGGTCAATTCGCCAGCCGGTGTCGTTAACGATCTCTTTCATCTCATCTTTCGAGACCATCAGGTAATCCATCCAAGGTGTTTTGAATTTGCGGTGTCGTACTCTGAGCCGCAACTGGCCAGGCATGCGCCCACGCTGGCGGTTGATTTCGTGGTATTCCAGATGATCGGGGATTTCGGTTTGGTAGGGATCGTTGGTCTCAGCAATAAGTGTGCCCCTGGGAAAGGTTAGATTATAAAAACGCCGCAACAGGCGTTTGGCGCGTTTATAATTCCCGAATAGACCAAAATTATTGCCCATCATGATGATCGTATCGAAGGGTTCGATGTGGCGGCTGATCTTGGTGATGGGTAACAACCGGGCATCATCAACACCCCGCAACCGACACAATTCCACCGCCTTAGGCGAGTTGTCCACCGCAGTGACTTCGAGCCCCTGGCTTTGGAGAAAAAGTGTGTGACGGCCTGCTCCAGCGCCAATATCAAGCACCCGGCCATGAGCGAAATTCATGGCTTCTTGTTGGTGAACGGGCCATTGATCGTAAGGCGCAAAGTATGCACTCAGGTTTGTAGATACAGCAATAAAACCGTCATCTCGTTCGACAATCTCCGCACCTTCATTATTGATGTAATAGTTGAACAGCTCTTGCCCATAGGCATCTTCCATATCCTTCACGGTTTTCCTCCTGGTTTATCATTGATCAGCTATAATGGCTATCCAGGAATCGCTGGGGCAGCTTTCAGATTTGGGGGTATGGGGCGTACGTAGCACGCCCCATACCCCCAAATCTGCATATTCCCTCGGGAATTCCCAGAGATCCAGAAAAAAGGGTATTGTGTACCTTATTTATAACATGGAGATGGAATGTCTGAAGATCAATCAAATGAAATCTCTCACATTGAAGCCTGGATATTGGCCATTCGGCCCAAAACACTCCCCGCAGCAGCATCGCCAGTGATCATTGCCTCGGCATTAGCTTTTGTCGATGGTGGGTTCGATTTCTGGCCCGCCCTGGCAGCGTTAACAGGGTCCCTTTTGTTGCAGATAATATCCAATGTTGCCAATGACCTATATGATTTCAAACGTGGCGCAGATGCAGGAGAACGATTGGGCCCCACGCGCGTTACTCAGGCGGGTATATTGACGCCTGATCAAGTCCAACGTGGACTATGGGTGTTTATTGGGATCACTGTGATCATTGGCATTTATCTCGTTTACCACGCGGGATGGCCGATCCTGGTATTGGGGTTGGTTGCCATACTCTCAGCGATTGCTTACACCGGAGGTCCGTTCCCGCTTGCCTATCATGGCTTAGGAGATTTGTTCGTGTTCCTGTTCTTCGGTCTGGCGGCAACTGCGGGGACCTATTATGTGCAAGCAGGTTCCGTGAGTGCCCTGACCTGGTGGATGGCCTGTTCCATGGGACTCCTGATTGTGGCCATATTGGTTGTCAACAATTTGCGCGATATCGAAAACGACCGCGCCGCGGGCAAACGTACCCTGGCGGTTCGATTTGGCGCTAGCGGGGCTCGTTTAGAGTATGCGATCTGTATCTTCGGTGCCTACTTAATTCCTTTGCTTACTTGGGTATTCGGGTTAGCATCCTTATGGGGCTGGTTGGTATACCTATCGCTCCCAATGGCGTGGCGCTGTACAATCGCAATATACAAGGATTCTGGACGCGAACTAAATCGGGCATTGGCCGGGACAGGACGATTGGGATTGCTTTATGCCATCCTTTTCACTATTGGAATGGTCACCGCCTCTCTGTGGTAAGATTGTGGAACTTGCTGTTCACAGTTTTCTTGACATGAAAATTTCTATATGCTAGATTAAGTTAAATGAAACCCAGAGGAGAACTACATTGACAAAATCACGATCACAACTCATGGTGGACCGCTTACGCGACCTGCAAGCTTCCTCTCCTGATATTGAGGCTTCCGCGGTTGTTAGTGTCGATGGTTTGACAATTGCTTCTGCTTTACCTCAGGGAGTAGAGGAGGATAGAGTATCCGCAATGTCGGCAGCTATGCTATCTCTCGGCGAACGCATTGCTTCAGAACTGGGTCGCGGATCACTGGATCAGGTATATATTAAAGGAGAAGAAGGGTTTGTGATCTTGATGTCCATTGGTGAGGATGCCGTGCTAACCGCTCTGGCACGTGAAGATGCAAAATTGGGATTGATCTTCCTGGATATGCGCCGGGCTGCGGATGACCTCGCTAAGTTGATCTAATGGGGATCTAATTATGGAATCCATTCCAAAAAGTGGTTATTACTATCCCAACAAATTTGCCTTGATCATGATCAAGGCTCTTGAAGATGTAATGGGGAAAAATGGGCTCAATGCGATCCTAAACTTGGCGAATTTAGGCAATTTGATCGACAGTTTCCCTGAGGATAACTTAAACAAGGAGTTTGATTTTTCTGATATATCGGCCATCAACCTGGCCCTAGAAGAAATGTACGGCCCGCGCGGTGGGCGTGGTTTGGCTTTACGAGCGGGAAGAGCCACATTCGATGATGCCCTGAAAGATTTCGGAGGCTTCGCTGGTGTGGGCGACCTGGCGTTCAAAGTATTGCCATTAGAGACGAAGCTTCGCATTGGTGTCCCTGCAGTGGCAAAGATCTTCAGCCAAATGAGCGATCAGATCTCAACCTCTGAAGAAAAGGAAAACGAATTCTTTTATACGATCCACCGCTGTCCAGTGTGTTGGGGGCGTAGCGGTGAGGACAAGCCGGTATGTTATGTAGCTACGGGTCTACTGCAAGCATGTTTGAAATGGGTGTCTGGGGGTAAGGAGTTTCGGGTCAATGAATCGAAATGCCATTCGAAAGGTGATGATGTTTGTGAATTTGTGATCCAAAAGCAGGCTATAGAGTAATTGGACGGCGAAATTCAGTGGACAGAAAATCGAATATTCTGATTGTTGAAGATGATTTGGATGTAGCGGAAATGCTCGAAGCGTATTTCCGCGTTCAAGGGTATGCCGTATCGACGGCAAATTGGGGAGAAGATGCCGTCAAGATGTCTCAGCGAGATCATCCAGATTTGGTGATCCTTGATATTCGACTGCCAGATATCGATGGATACGAGGTGGCCCGACGTATGAGGAGCAACCGTCGCACAGAGAATATCCCCATCATTTTTTTGACTGAAAAGCGCGCCCGCGCCGACCGGTTACAAGGGCTTGAGCTGGGCGCCGACGATTACATTACCAAACCCTTCGACATTCAGGAATTGCGATTGCGGGTGCGCAACTCTCTGCAAAGAATTTCGCAAAATGCCATCAATAATCCTGTAACTGGTTTTCCGGAAGGCGCTCTGGTTGATGAGCGGCTTTCGGAATGTCTGGAGGGCAATGATTGGGCGTTGTTATCGGTCTCTCTGGTAAATTTAGATGTCTTTCGCAATGATTATGGATTTGTAGCCTCAGATGATGTGCTGCGCGCGGTTAGCTTGATGGTACATAATGCAGTACGCAATGTCGGCAGTACCTCTGACTTTATTGGGCATGTATCGACAACACAATTGGTGGTAGTCACAAACCCAGATGTCCTCATCGATTTAGGCGAGCGCATTCGTTCTCGGATAGAACAATCGCTGGATTATTTCTACCCTCTCAAAGATCGCGAAAAAACTGAGCAGAGCAGTAAGAGATTGGCGTTGAAAATGGGAGGACTATTACTGAAACATGGTCCCTTTAACGGTCTTAATGGGATAAAATCTAAGCTCATTGAACTTCAATAAATAACTTTGATTTCCTTGATTGTCGTTGGGATGGCAATTTCACTGCCATCCCAAATCGGTTAATAATCTATGCAACTTACTATCGTAATACCAACCTACAATGAAGCAGAAAATTTGCCGAAGATCGTATCGGCTCTTTTCGCATTGCCTCTCCCTGATCTGAAATTAATGATTGTTGATGATAATAGCCCTGATGGAACAGGCGATTTAGCAGATGCCTTAACCGGGCAATACTCAGGGCGACTATCTGTGATCCATCGGCGTGGTGAACGTGGATTTGGCGCTTCCTATATCCAAGGATTTCGACAGGCGCTAGCCGAAGGGGCTGATTTTATCGGTCAAATGGATGCCGATTTTTCTCACCCTCCCGCTAAAATCGTCGAATTCATCGAAGCCATCCAACACTGTGATGTTGTGTTGGGGTCGCGCTACGTGCGCGGTGGTGAATTAGATGAAGAATGGCCAGTTTGGCGGAAAGCCTTATCCTGGTTCGGGAATTATTACGCTCGAATTATCTTGGGTACCCCAATTCTTGATATCACTGGGGGGTTTCGCCTATGGCGAAGAGAAACGATGCAGAATTTACCCATGGAACGGGTGCGTTCAAATGGTTATGCTTTTCAAATCGAAATGATCTATATGGCACACCGCTTAGGGTACCAAGTTCGAGAAGTGCCAATTTATTTTGCAGAACGCGATTTGGGAGAATCGAAGATGTCACTTCGAATTCAAATTGAGGCTGCCCTGCGTGTTTGGCAGATCCGAAATGCCTATCGCGATCTAAAACCCATCGTAGACCCACTGAAGAAAGCGAGCAATCCAACTCTCTAAATTTGTGAGATTTGACGCATTTCTGGCGAGACAGTATAATCTTTTTGATTTACAAAAAGCTCACCGAGTCTTAGTAGCGGACAATATTCATGGCCTTGAAAGGCAATCTTCGCGATTTCTCGATTAACCAACTTCTAAATCTGATCAACTTAGCTCGAAAGACAGGCACACTCGTAGTAGAGGGGCCGGGTGATTCTGCTTGGGTTTCGTTCCGAGAAGGGAAGTTGGCTTATTCTAGAATGGGCTCCGATGACGATAATTTAGCTGCTATTCTGTACCGCTCTAATAAACTCTCGAAATCACATTTTGGCACGATCGAAGCGCGCGCGCCAACGATGAGTGATAAGGAGTTGGGACTTCTGCTCATCAACGCCAATTACCTTTCCCAGGAAGATATCCTGGCCAGCCTGCGGACGGAATTTGTGGGTGTCCTGCATCGCATTTTTACATGGGTTGAGGGTATGTTCCGCTTCGAAGACGGTGTCATGCCTTCGGATGGCAAGATCACCTTACAAATCGGGTTAGAAAACATCATCATTGAAGGCTCGCGCAAACTCCGGGAATGGGAGCAGCTTCAAGATGAAATCCCCAGCCTTGAGATTGCTTTGCGGTTCACAGACCGCCCTGGCGCAGACATCAGAAATGTCAACCTGAGTGTGGAAGAATGGCGCGTCGTTTCCTATATTGATCCTAAAAACAGCATCAAACAGATTGCCAAAACGACCAAAATGAACGACCTTGAAATTCGGCGGATTGTCTATGGGTTGTTACAGGCGGGGTTGGTTGAGCTCATCCGGCCTGAAGGCGTTGTATTGGAGCGTCAAAAACCCTCCTTCCCAGTCGCGGATTCAGAAGAACAGAAATCATTAGTCAACCGAATTATCAAACGAATTCGCTCACTCTAATAGGTAATCTTCCAAATTAGCGAGGCAAGCGATTATGCAAACAGTAAAAATGGTAGTGACAGGCCCCTTTAGTTCGGGAAAGACTGAGTTTATCCAAACAGTCAGCGAAATTGATGTTGTTGCCACTGAGAGGAAAATCTCATCTGAAGCTGAAAAAATCAAAGAAACTACCACGGTTGCCATGGATTTTGGGCGAATCACAGTCGATGACAATTTGGTGCTTTATCTGTTTGGCACCCCAGGGCAGAAACGTTTCGATTTTATGTGGGAGATCTTATCGGAGGGAATGCTGGGTTTCATTGTGATGGTAGACAGTACACGACCGGAAACATTCCGCGAGGCTCGCAGTATCTTAGAAACCTTCCGTGCTTATGCACCAACTCCATATGTGGTCGCAGCAAACAAACAAGATATCGAAGATGCCTGGTCTGTCGATGATATGCGTATTGCTCTGCGTCTAGACCCGAAGATCAAGTTCTTGCCATGCGTTGCGTTGGACAAAGAATCTGTAAAAGGCGTATTATTGGAATTGCTCTACAGCATTCTGGCTGAAATGGAAGCTGGAGAGTTCTAAGTAGAGTTGATCGTCGAATATCGTGTCATCTATAACGACCGATCAAGGGATCCTGCATTACGAAGTATACGGGCGAGGGCAACCTGTATTATTACTGCATGGTTGGCTGGGATCTTGGGGGTTATGGCAGCAAACCATGCAGTATTTGGGCCAGTATTATCGTACATACGCACTTGATTTTTGGGGATTTGGGGAATCTGGGAAGAAGTTACCCACGTTTGCAGTTCAAGATTTTGTCAGCATGGTAGACCAGTTTATGGCGCGATTGGGTATTGAGGAAGCGCCGCTTGTTGGTCATAGTATGGGGGGAACGGTTAGCTTGTCTGCCGCGATCAATTATCCTGAACGAGTCAGCAAGGTCACAGTAATAGGATCGCCAATCGTCGGTTCCTCATTAGCCATATTGTTGAAGTTGGCAGGACGGCGCTGGATTGCGAAGATGGTATTTAACGCCATGTGGGCATTACGTTTGGGGCTGCGCATAAGTGCTCCGATCATATCGAGTAACCCAAATTTCTACTCTATGATCACGCGGGATCTCTCAAGGACAACTCTGGAGTCGTTTTTACTGAGTATCGCATCCTTGCGCAGAACGGACCTGCGGCCATTCTTGAGCCAGATTAAAGTGCCTGTCATGGGGATGTATGGTGACAAAGATATTATCGTGGATCCAAAACAATGGCAGCTAATGCAGGCTGGAATTCAATCCACGCGGATTGAGCGATTTAAAAATGCTGGGCATTTCATCATGTTAGATGAACCTGAGCGGTTCATGGGCACACTTCGTAATTTCTTGGATGGCGATTTGAAACATTGAGTTTAGAACAATATTACTACCCAAACAATATGGGGAGGATCATTCTGTTGGCAATGGAAGATGTGATTGGGCATAACGGGCTTAATACGATTCTGAATTTGGCCGGGTTATCTGGCATCATCGACAATATGCCTCCAATCAATTTCGACCGCCAGTTCAGCTTTGATAGCATGAGCCGAATGATGGCTTGTATCGAGAGCTATTTTGGCCCCCGAGCGGGTCAGGGTTTGGCACTTAGATCCGGTAGGGCTTGCTTCAAATATGGCTTACGAGAATTTGGCCCCATGCTGGGCGTCAGTGATATGGCGTTTAGATTATTGCCGCTATCTAAGAAACTGACTGCAGGCGCGAATTTGTTTGCGCAGACATTCAACAAATTCTCAGACCAACAAGTACGTGTTGAGGAATTGGATGAAGTCATCCATTGGCATATCGATCGCTGTCCAATTTGTTGGCAACGAAAAACAGACTTGCCCTCTTGTCATCTGGCTGTGGGCATTCTTCAAGAGGCGCTTTATTGGGTTAGTGGAGGGAAGTACTTTCAAATTGAAGAAACAAATTGCATTGCAAAAGGGGATTCATCTTGTACGATCGTGATCCAAAAACAACCTCTGAACTGATTCATGCAAAAGATCATACTTCCTGCCCCAAAGAATATACATCCCTTCAATGAGCCTGCACGGGATTTGCGCATCCAGAACAAACCCCTTTGGCTAATTCATCGCGATGTACTAGCACCTTATGCAAAACGAGAGCGCGAACTTCTTCCGGGTGAGCCTTTGCCAAAATTCACCGAACCAGCAATCGTTTATCGAGAGAACCTCTTTTTCGATGCCTCATTTATCGACGCATTCTTAGGGAAAGCAAGACAACACAAGCACCCTTCCAGGGCTGCTCTCTCCGAGAACGATTTAGCGTTTCGCGAACACGCCTTACCTTTATCTAGTTCATATGAAAAATTGGGGGATTTGTATCTGGTAGATTTGTGGTATTACCCCAATGGACTTGCGGAAAATGTTCAACCATTGATGATCGATATGTTGCCTCGGGAAGTGGGTTACTACCATGTGCCGACCTACATGGGAACTGAATCTGGTGATCTTACTTTTCAAGTACCCCTGAGAAGCATTGTGGCCATTGATTCTTGGGCGCATATTTTCATTGCGGATGTCGTTTTTGGGTTGTTTACTCGCGGCGCTTGTTTTGAAGACCGTCTGGAACGAGACCCTTCATTTAAATTGAAAATCCTCTTCAGTGCAATGTATGAAGGCAAACAAGTTCTCGAGTCTTCGGCTGTCGTGAAAATTGGCCGTAACTGTGTGATCGATCCTTCTGCCATTATTCATGGCCCGACAACCATTGGAGATAATGTCACCATCGGTGCCGGGGTGGTGATCGAAAATTGTATTATCGGGGATAATGTAAACGTTTCGCAAGGTTGTCAAGTGATGTTGTCGGTCGTTGGGGATGGCGCTTTTTTGCCTTTCAGAGCCTCGATGTTTATGACGACATTCATGGATAACAGCATGGTCGCGCAGAATACTTGTTTGCAGATGTGTGTGATTGGCCGCAACACGTTTATTGGCGCTGGCTCTACTTTTACGGATTTCAACCTGATCCCGACTCCCTTGAAAGCTATCGACTCGGATGGTGAATTGTTGGATGCGAATCGACCCGTATTGGGGGGCTGTGTTGGACATAATTGCCGCTTGGGATCAGGCATGATCTTCTTCCCAGCGCGAACGGTAGAGTCGGATGTGGTCTTAGTCGCTTCTCCAGATCGGCGCATCATCTCAAAAGACTTGCGATACGAGGACAGCGACCATCACCGGTTCAATTTTGCTGATCTCCACAAACGTCTGTATCCACGCCCTGGCGAAACGGAGCCTGAAACCTGGTAGCCAGTGGATACATTTGCTTTCAATAATCACCTGATTGATCCGCAAAAAGGGTCAATCGCATATTTCCTTTTTGGGGAAATATTTTTTGGTTCTCTAGGAATTACCGGGGTGATCCCCCAGATGTAGGGGTGAGTGGGGTGCTCCGCACCCCACTCACACCTACATCTGGATCTTCCCACGGCGTTTCCCAGAGACCCTATTTTTTCCAGAACTAATATAAATTCCTAAGTACTTTTTCCCACCGATTTACTTTTCCGAAATTCAGCGAGTTACTTCCGTTGCCACGACCTTACAAGTTTGTGGGTGGCTGATTGTCTGCCCCTTGGAAGCAGCGCGTATGTTAGAATTACCTGAAAAGATCGCCAATTACAAGATCGTGCAAACAGCTCGTATTGCCCAGGGTTTGGGCGCTAATATCTTCGGATTGGGAGCGTTTACGTCAGTGGTGGGTGATGGCGGTATTACGGTAGCCAAATCTTTAAACGTTCCGGTGACAACAGGCGATGCATACACAATCTCAGTAGCAATAAAAGCCATTATCGAATAGGCAAAAATATGTCTCTCCGGCGCCTAACCGAAATTACTCAGATTGCTTCTAAACAAGGTTTCAGACTGAGCGGATTTCGTTTGTTTGAGTAACCCATTTCGCAAGCACAGATTGAAGAAATTCGGAAGTACACAATTTATTAGGTCAACAATTATTATTGGAATCTGATCAGGAAGAGATAATCATTATGGTGTTCAATTCATTTCCTTCAAATCTCGGGAGGACCCCATGAGCAAACATCGACTGTTAATCGTCGAAGATGATTTCGATATATCGAATATGCTTCGCATCTATTTTGCAGGACAAGGCTATGAGGTGGATGTCGCTCCGCGTGGGTCGGTTGCCCTGGAGAAAACCCGCCAAAATCTACCCCATCTGATCGTCTTAGATATCATGCTCCCGGATATTGACGGCTACGAAGTCTGCCGGCAAATGCGAACGAATACGCGCACTAGCCATATTCCAGTAATCTTTTTGACGCAAAAAGATGAACGCAGCGATCGCTTACAGGGGTTAGAGTTGGGTGCAGACGATTACATCACTAAGCCCTTTGACATTGAGGAACTGAAGCTCAGGGTTCAAAATGCCATTGCCCGCGCGGAGCGCGAGAGTCTTACGGACCCACGCTCTGGTTTGCCTTCTGGGCGTCTGATCGAAGAACATCTCCGGCGCATCATTCGCAGTGACAACTGGGCGCTAATGGATATTCGCATCAATCAATTCCAAACGTTCAAAGAAGAGTATGGGTTTGTGGCAGCAGATGATGTCTTACGATTTACCGCTATGCTGCTCAATGAGATCGTTGACGAAAACGGCACTTCAGAGGATTTTATAGGTCATGCTGGTGGTGACAACTTCATCATAATTACCTCGGAACAAAATGTGCCCGATATTCGCAACACCGTAATAGCCCGATTTGGGGAAGAGATACTCACGCACTACAATTTCATGGACCGCGATCAAGGTTTTATAATCACAAAAAATGATGCTGGCGTAGAGGAGAACGTGCCCTTAATGAACGCCGGTATAGGTGTTGTTTCACATTCCGAACACCAATTTGCAGATATTCGAGAAATTACAGAATTAGCTGCTGAAGCGCGTCGTTCGGGTGGATGAGTTTTTCACTCCGATATGCTGTTTTGGTTGTTTATGTTTGAACTGGGTGCCCTTCCACTTGGAGTTACGCTGTTTCTTGCAGGGTTAGTATTTTTTATTCTAACCACAATTTTATTGCGCGTAATTCCGCAAATTATCTCTTTCTCTAAGGGGTCATCACTGGCACCAGTTGTTCCCGAGCTATCTCAGCACGATAATGCTGTCTTAGTAATCCAACCGGGGGGACGCGTCTCGTTTATGAATCAGGAGGCCAGGAGCAAATTCAAAGTTTGGCACGATGAACCCAACCTTGAGCGTCTGGCACGCCGCGCCCGCCCTGGGGATGTCTTCTTAGGGTTATGCGCAACGGAGGGTCAGGCTCGTTTTGCCCTCGATGGACGAATGATGGAAGCTACTTCCTATATAGTGCCCAATGGGAGTGGCAATTCGATCTTGCTTTCGATCCGCCCAGACCAATTAGTTTCTCAAGCCGCGGATGGTAGCCAGCATCCCAACCACACCCTGGAAATCTTGACTGCAGTCAGCCAATCTGTTGCAGCAAACCTGGAATTGGAGGACACATTACATTCGATTCTTACCAGTCTAGATCAACTCGTGCCCAATGATTTTGCCGAAATCACAATCTGGGATCCTGATGAAGGCCAACTAATTCCATATCGGTATTTATCAGCTCCTGGATCAGATAGGCGTGTTGAGGTTACCGAAGAGCGATACCCATTGGGGGGTGGATATTCTGGATATGTGGCCGAAAAGCGTGAGCCGGTTCTGGTCGCTGATGTAGACTCCTACCGCGAAATCAGGCCGCTCATCGACCGAAGGAAATTTCCTTTCCATTCATATGTTGGGCACCCGCTGGTAATGGGGGGGGAATTGATTGGCACTCTCGATTTGACTTCGCTGGACAAAGATGCGTTCAGCGAGAATGATGTCGAAATCTTGAAGCTGTTCTCTGGCCAGGCGGCAATTGCCTTACACAACGCTTTGCTCTACCGGGAAGAGAAGCGGCGCGCCCTCGAACTATCTAGCCTGGCTAATCTAACGCAAGCAGTGAGTTCGATACGTAATTCGAAGGAATTGTTTGCACGACTTGCTCAGGGGATCTCGCCACTACTCGATGTGAATATTGCGGGTTTTTTGTTATTTAACGATGCCCATCGAAAATTAATCGCTCAGAACCCGTTTATAGGTGTTCCACCACATTTCGTTGATTTGTTCCAAGTCGAGATCGCTCCCGATAGCCCGGCAGACATCATTTGGCGCGCCCAAGAAACACTGATTGCAATCAATGCGGGGGAAGACCCCCAGTTGATCGACATGGGTTTGGACCATCATTGTAGAGCAGCTGGTATTAAAACAACCGTTTTGCTGCCCATGAAAATTGGCGGTCGTTCGTTGGGATATCTGCAAGCGGCAAATAAACGAGATGACACCCCTTTTTCCCATGATGACGTGCGCTTGTTATCGATTGTTGCTGGTCAAGCAGCTCCTATCATTGAAAACGCAGATTTAGTACAGCAATCGGTTCAGAGGGCTTTGCGTGCCGAAGCGCTTAGGCGTATCGCAACTCTATCAGGGTCGGAAGCAGACCTAGATGAGATCCTCAAGTATTCTGTGCTTGAGTTGGCGCGATTACTGAAGGTGGATGCCGCGGCGATATTTTTCCTTGATGAAAGTTTAGGCGAACTACAGGTACATTCAGAATCAATTTACGGTGTAGAGCCGGATCTCCACGATAAGTTAGGCCGAATCCCCATCGAGGAAGGCTACGCAAAATTCGTTGTCTCGAATAGCCAGCAGCCATTTATCTCAGATAATGCTAACGAGGATCAGCGCGTGTTGCCACCCTATCGGCTGCTCATCAATACTCTCGAGGTTCTCTCCGTTGTCGATGTGCCTCTCATATTTCGCGGCCGCGGGGTTGGCGAGATCATGCTGGCGAGTAATCGCCATGAGCATTTCAACCGCAGTGATATCCAACTCATAACAACTGTTGCGGGACAGCTTGCCATAGCAATTGAGCGTAGCTCACTGGCATCTCAAACCGATGAGGATCTTCGACAACGCGTTGAGCAATTGACCGCCCTGACTCGCATAGGACGGGAATTGAACGCATCATTAAATCTAAAGCGTCTGCTGAGGAGAGTTTACGAAGAAGCGCTCAATACTACCCGTGCTGATTGTGGAACGATCCTGATCTTTGAGACTGATGGGTCGAATAAAGTGAGATTACATATTGGCGATGAGCCTGGGAAAGGTCTACATCCATTAGAGAGGGTAGCCCTGGAGGAAGAAATCCCTGTTCTTGTAGAGGATTTCGATAACCCGCCTGGGAGCCTGGATGAATCTACATTACGTCCCGCACATGAAAATGTGAATTCTGCACTGGTTGTGCCGATAGCTTATCGTGGCGATGTCGTTGGATTGCTCCATTTACACTCCGAACAATCAGGCCGGTTTGATGATGCTGCTTTACAAATTACGCAGGCGCTATCTGTTCAAGCTGCGATTGCCATTGGGAATGTGCAACGGTATCAGGAGCAAGTTCGAGAAAACCGGAAATTGACGAAGCGAGTGCAATCTCTTTCAGGAATTCTCGAAGCCACAGAAACCGCTTATTCAGATCAGCCTTTGGATCAGCCGCTTAGAGATATTGCCAAAGGAATTCGAGAATCTACAAAATTCTCTGAAGTATCGATTGGAATCTGCGAAGAGCGGGATACCCTGCGATGGGTATCAACTTCGGGGGTATCTGCGGAAAAACTTGCTTCGTTAAGGGAGATCCCTCTATCATGGGCAGATATCGAGAATTCGCTTCTCTCAGATTACCTGTTAGTAAGTTCCTATTTCATCCGGCTAGATGAAACCATGTTAGTCAATGATTGGCAATCAGCCCTTATGCAGCCTGATGACGAAGGTGCCCTACTAGATGCGGTCTTATTGTTGCCGATCTATAAAACTGCCGCTGAACCCCTAGGGTTGATTGCGGTTGCTTCACAGTTTGATGGCGAATATCCAGATCGAGTTACCCTAGAGATCTTGGATGGTTTCGCGCAACAAACTAGGCTGATCATTGATCATCACAATTGGGTTGGTCAACTGGAATTGCAGATCGAGGAACTCGAAACTCAGGTCAACGTAAGTCGCCAAACCAGCACACTAGTGTCAGATCAAATTGTCCAGGTGCAATCTGATAAGCGGGTTCACATTGTTTTGGAGATCATCGAGAATTTGGCGCGCCAGCCCGATAGGTTCGCAGTGCTGCAATCACTGGGAGCTAGCCTGATTGCACGAATGGAATTCGATAGCGCCATTGTAGTTGAGATGGGGGAAGGTCGACCCCAACTGATTCACGTCCTTGGAGATTTTTCCCACAATATAAACCTCGAGGCTTTACTCGGACAACGGAATCCACTACAAAGCAGTTTGAACGAAGGCCAGATCCATTTAGTTTCCGATGTAACTGAAGACGAACAATGGGGATCATCACCCTTGATTGAAGCCTTGCAAGCCAAGGGATTCCTGTGCTTGCCCGTTCTTGCTCAGGCTGGATCCCCGGCGGCCATTTTGGCAGTTAGCTCTTCAAGCAAGTCGCAGTTCTTCGCGGATGATGAGAAATTGTTTGGCTTGCTTGCTGCGCAAACAGCGACAACTCTCAATAACCTCACCTTGCTGACAGAAACAGGTCAACGACTACGCGAGGGGTATTTGCTCTTAGAGTTCAGTAGACAGTTAGGAGGCCTCGAGTCGGAACGAATAATTCGCTTATTAACGGAGAGCGTGTTAGGGGTTGTCCAATCTGCACAGGCAAGTATGACGGCAATCTGGGAGCCAGGTTTGGGCGTTCTCCGACCGAAAGCAGCCATGGGCTATAGTGATAATGCTGCAATGCTTGAGATGGAGTTTTCCTCTGGGGATAATTCCATTAGCCAGGCTTTCGAGCAGGGAAAAACCATTCGCATAGATCAAGTCGATTTTAATCAGCATTACAACCTGAGCGCTGACAGTTTGCTCCGATATCACCAGGCCACCGACGGTAGATTACCGGTTTCGAGCATGGTAGTACCAATTCAATCCGGGCAATCGATCGCAGGGGTCGTGTTGCTAGATAATTTCTACGATGTCGGCGCGTTTTCGATCGACGATCAGGCATTAGTTGGCTCTTTCTCTCGTCAGGCAGCCCTATCTTTAGAGAATATTGAATTGTATGAAGCCGCCGAAGAGCGTGCAGAGCAGTTGTCATCTCTAAGCACAGTTTCAGCAGAAATTTCTACGACGCTAGAACTGGATGCTTTGGTATCATCTCTTTTGGGGAGAATAGAAGATCTTGTTCCCTTTGATACAGCTACGTTATGGCTGCTTGAAGGAAGCGAGCTCACCATTCGCTCTGTGAGGGGGTTCGATAACAGCGCTGATCTAATCGGTTTGAAGACTACAGTCGCAGATAGCCGTCTCTTCAACGAAATGATCACCACCCGACAGCCCATCTTTGTTGCCGACGTCCGCCAGGATGATCGATTTGCAGATTTGCCCACGGAACGGTATTCTTGGTTGGCCATTCCGATGGTGACCAAAGGCGATGTGGTTGGTGTCATCGTCCTTGAGAAAACTGAAGCGGATTATTATGACCCTGAGCATGGCCAGATTTTGATTACTTTCGCCAACCAGACTGCTGTTGCAATGGAAAATGCCGAGTTGTATCGCCATAGCGTAGAACGCTCTGTGGAGTTGGATCACCGCTCCCAACGTCTGGCTCAAATTAACCGCTTCTCCAACGAGATTGGCAGCTCCCTGGATATTACGCGCTTATTAGACGTAACCACGCGGGAGATCGCAGACGTGTTATCTTGCACGCAGGTTTCAGCGATCCTTCAGGATGACACACAGTTCACCCTCATGGTTGAACAGCCCGATAGGGGGTCTGAACTGCCGAAGCCAATTCCAGATGCGCCGATATTCGAACGACTCAACTTATCGCTGGGAGTCTTCAGCACACGCAATGTTGCACAAGAGGGTGAATTGAGTCCCCTGTTGGAATATCTCAACGAGACAGATACTGAGGCCCTGTTAGTTTTGCCCTTGGTTACTGGAGTCGATGTGCACGGTTACATTTTTGCGCAAGCAAAACAACCTCGTCGATTCTCGCCAGATGAGGTTGAGCTTTCTAGAATTATTACTAACCAAGCCTCGGTGGCACTTCAAAATGCTGCCTTGTTTACCCAAACCAGGCAGTTGACTGAAGAACTCGAGGAGCGCGTTCAAGAGAGAACCGAGCAGCTCGCACAGGAACATCAGCGAGCCCAGGCGTTGCTCAGGATCATGCGTGAGCTTTCTGCGAGCCTTGATTTGGATCATGTTCTTAATCGCACTTTAAAGCTGGTCAATGATATTTCGGAGTCGGAGCAGGGAACAATTCTATTGATCAAGCCGGGTGAAGAGACCTTTTATTACCGAGCCTCTCTCGGGTATACCGATCCACCACCGCTGGGAGGGCGATCAACCGAATTGAATACAGGTGAAGGCCTGGCCGGGTGGATCGTGCAGCACCGTGAAGCTGTTCTGATAGAAGATTTGTATCGCGACGAGCGCTGGGTACAGGAAGGAGAACAAATTAGCACTCATCGCAGCGCAGTGGGAGTCCCGTTGTTGGTAGGCGCTGAACTGCTTGGGGTGATGCTCCTGTTCCACCAAAATGTAGCTCATTTCAGGTTCGATCAGGTAGAGATGGTTCAGGCGGCTGCCAACCAAATTGCCGTTTCAATCAACAATGCCGAATTATTCAACCTGATCCGCGAGCAGGCCGAGCGTTTGGGTACCATGTTGCGCACGCAGCAAATCGAAACCAGCCGTTCGCGATCCATTCTTGAGGCTGTCGCTGACGGTGTGCTCGTGACCGACTCCGATAGCCGCATTACTCTCTTCAATGATTCCGCACAAGCCATTTTGGGCTTGCAGCGCGGCGATGTCGTAGGTAAATCACTCGATGATTTTAGTGGCTTGTTTGGGGGGGCGGCCCAAACGTGGATGAGCACCATTGCAAAATGGTCGTCTACGCCCGCATCATATGGAACGGGTGGAACATTTGCCGAACAGATCATATTGGATGATGGGCGCTTTGTGGCAATCCACCTCGCCCCAGTTCAAATGCAGGAAGAATTTCTGGGAACCGTAACGATATTTCGTGATATCACTCACCAAGTAGAAGTTGACCGCTTGAAATCCGAATTCGTTGCTACGGTTAGTCATGAGCTGCGTACTCCCATGACTTCGATCAAAGGGTATGTCGAAGTATTACTAATGGGCGCAGCCGGAGATTTGAGTGATCAGCAATCTCAGTTCTTAGATGTTGTTCTAAGCAACACAGAGCGTCTGAACGTGCTGGTCAATGACCTTCTCGATGTCTCTCGAATTGATGCTGGAAAGTATGAGTTATCGATGCAGCCTTTACGGTTGCAGGACCTCACGCAAGAAGTGGTATCGGAACAACAACGCCAGGCGAGCGAAGATAATAAACCCATATCGATTGAATATGAGCTGCCTTCAGATTTGCCACGCGTGCGTGGAGATGAGCAGCGCGTACGCCAGATACTTTCTAATCTGGTGCGCAATGCATATCATTACACCCCCGCGAATGGGAATGTCTATATCCAGGCAGTATCAATCGACGATGAAGTGCAAGTTGACGTGAAAGATGATGGGATCGGCATCGAAACCGAGGTGCAGGATAGGGTATTTGAGCGATTCTATCGCGGTGAAGACCCTTTAGTCCTGGCCACTGCTGGAACGGGTTTAGGTTTGTCGATCGTTCAACAACTTATCGAATTGCATAATGGTCGTATTTGGGTGCAGAGCGATGGAATCCCGGGAAGAGGAAGTACCTTCTCCTTTACACTGCCGATTTTCAAAGATGACTAGAGGTAATAATGGCAAAAATATTAATCGCAGAAGATGAACTCGATATTCGAAACTTGATCACATTTACCTTGAGATTCGCAGGACATGAGATCATCGCCACCAGCAATGGCGCCGAAGCATTAGAAAAAGCGACGCAAATGGCGATTAACGGCGAATTCCCAGAATTGATCTTGATGGACGTACGTATGCCGCGCATGACAGGCTATGAAGCTTGCAAGCGCATAAAGGCCGATGAAAGACTGCATCACATACCAGTGGCCTTTTTATCGGCCAAGGGCCAAGAGTCGGAAGTTAAAGAAGGTTATGAAGTCGGCGCTGTCGATTATATTGTCAAACCCTTTGCGCCTGACCAGTTGACGAGCAAGGTAGAAGAATTGTTGAGTCACACAAAAGCATAGTTTATCGAATACTCTTGTTGCTATGAGCGCGATAATTCTCGACGAAGATATCGTTCATTATGAGGTTATAGGACGCGGCCGTCCGATTATTTTCTTGCATGGTTGGGTTGGATCCTGGCGTTATTGGATTCCATCGATGCAAGCAGCCTCAGTGAATTTTCGCGCCTATGCCATCGATATGTGGGGTTTTGGCGATTCGTCGAAAAATACCAGCCGCTATCTACTTTCACAACAATTGAATCTCTTGAAAAGTTTCTTGAACAAACTGGGGATTGGCAAGGTGGCACTGGTAGGCCACGGGCTCGGCGCTATCGTGGCTTTGCTGTTTGGCGAAGAGAATCCCCAATATGTCGATCGCGTGATGGCGGTCGGTGTCCCTTTAGATCTCAAACAGATCAACCCACGCATGTTCCAGAGCACACCAGAAGAGCTGGCCAATTGGCTACTAGGAACCTCCCCAGATTCCGAGGCTGCGCGCATCGAAGCCCCCAAAGCAGATCAAGATGCCATCTTCCATTCGATGCGTCATTTAGATAAGGTGAATATGCCTGCGTTGCCATCCCGTTTGTCGATCCCAGTTTTGTTGGTACACGGCCAAAACGACCAGGCTATCGCGATTGGGACAAATGATCAAGCAGCGGTACTTCCCTCGCATTTTCACTTCATTCGTTTCGAGAGCGCGGGACATTTCCCCATGTTAGATATGCCCAACAAATTTAATCGTCTGATGACCGATTTTATGGCCCTTTCTGGGGGCGAGAGTCCCCGCAAATTGGCCCTGAAGGAGGAATGGAAAAGACGAGTAAGGTGAGATTATTGGTATGAAACAATACTTAGATTTATTGGATGTAATATTGAAGCAGGGTGTCGAAAAATCTGACCGGACAGGGACTGGCACTCGCTCGATCTTCGGGTACCAGATGCGCTTTGATCTCAGTCAGGGATTTCCCCTATTGACCACAAAGAAATTGCATACCAAGTCGATAATCTACGAGCTGTTGTGGTTCCTAAAGGGAGATACGAATATTGACTATCTTCAAGAGCATGGCGTGCGCATTTGGAATGAGTGGGCCGATGAGGGAGGCAATCTGGGGCCGGTTTATGGCGCTCAATGGCGGTCCTGGTCGATTGGGGATGGACGCACCGTTGACCAGATCTCAGAGTTGATTCAGGCAATCAAACGCGATCCTGCCTCCAGGCGTCTCATCGTCAGCGCCTGGAATGTTGGCGATCTCGAGAAGATGGCCTTGCCGCCTTGTCATTTGCTCTTCCAATTCTACATTGCTGAAGGAAAACTTTCGTGCCTGCTCTACCAGCGCTCAGCAGATGTGTTCTTAGGGGTTCCTTTTAATATTGCATCGTATGCGTTGTTGACCATGATGGTCGCTCAAGTTTGTGGTTATCAGCCTGGTGAGTTCATCATCGCATTGGGAGATACCCATTTATACAACGACCATATCGAGCAAGCCCAGCTCCAATTGACAAGATCACCTTACCCCCTGGCAAAGATGGTCATCAGCCCTAAGGTGAAGGATATCTTCGGGTTTGATTATCCTGATTTCGAACTGATCGATTATCAATCCCACCCACATATCAAAGCAAAGGTATCGGTGTGATGCGTATTTCGATCATTGTGGCGATGGACGAGAATGGGGGGATTGGGTACGAAAACCGGCTGCCATGGCGGCTTTCAACAGACCTGAAGCGCTTCAAGCGGCTTACCATGGGGCATCATCTGATTATGGGGCGCAAGACATACGAGAGCATAGGCCGCGTGCTGCCCGGACGACGCATGGTTGTGATGACCAGACGTTCGGAGATGGAAGTTGAGGGTGTGGATGTAGTCTCATCCCTAGCAGAGGCCTTTAATTTGGCCCATAGCCGAGGAGATGATGAGGCTTTTATTGGTGGTGGTTCAGAGATCTATGAGTTGGCTTTGCCCCATACCGATAGAATCTACCTGACCCGAGTTCACGCCGATGCCAACGTGCCAACAGACGTTTTCTTCCCAGAATTTGATATGATTGAGTGGGTTGAAATTTCTAGTGAACAAATTGCGGCGGATGATACCAATCAATACGCCACAACATACAGTGTTTTCGAGAAAGGTTCTTGACGCTCGATGAGGCGTATGATAATATAGCGGTCGCTCGGTCCCGTAGTGTAGCGGTTAACATGCCGGCCTGTCAAGCCGGAGATCGCGGGTTCGAATCCCGTCGGGACCGCTGTTACATCTCTGTTTCCCACTTGGGAAATATTGATTAAGCAATGGCGCGAACACAACTGTAGGTTGGATTGCCACAAATGTGTTGCCTTGCACATAGGCTCTTTCGAGTACCAGTCGAAAGAGCCTTTTCTTATTAAGGTCCGTAAGTGCTTGCCAATCTCTCAATTGATCTAGCACATTGCTAACGGATGCAATCTTAGCATCAGTTCTGTGAAAAAGCAAGGTCTCACGCATATTTTCACATCTCTGAATTTCAATATTATACATTGTCTTATCGATCTCACCTGCCAGGAACAAAATATTAGCCCGTTCACGACGTTCTTGTGCTTCTTCCAACTGCGCTTGAGAAGATAAGATCTCATTCGAGAGTTCAGTCGAGAGCAGGGAATTTTGTAATTTCCCGATCAGACTGCGTTCGACATAGGATGCCTTCAGCGATGGTTGGGAACAGACCTGGGTGTGCTCTACTTGGTTGGAATCCCGATAAATCCGCCGGTTATTCAATGCACTGCCCCGGAAACGTCCTCCACATTCCGCACAATACAGCACACCAGTCAGGGGATACACGCGTACTTTGGTGGCCTTACGTTTATGTGGGACTCTGGCGCGATCTTTGCGCAGTTCCTGCACCGTTTCAAATTCCGCTGCATCCAC
>CAYTKR010000071.1:0-25864 GCA_964438295.1 uncultured Anaerolineales bacterium | reverse complement strand
ATAGATGATGAAATGTTTTGCTCCCCTAGCAGAGCCGTCCTCGTCGATCAACTCAATTGGTTCTTCAATTAAATTTTCAGCAAGGTCTTTGGGATTTCCGATTGTGGCAGACGTGAGTATAAATTGAGGGCTGGAACCATAGAACGTTGCGACGCGTTTCAGACGCCGGATGACATTGGCGACATGTGAACCAAAGACCCCTCGGTAAATATGCATCTCATCGATGATCACGAAGCGTAGGTTACTGAAGAAGTCTGCCCAATTTGTGTGGCGCGGCAGAATACCAATATGCAGCATGTCTGGGTTCGAAATGATCAGCCTCGATTTTTTGCGAATTGCTGCTCTTGCATTCTGGCTCGTGTCCCCATCATACGTTGCAGGAGCTATCTGGGATGACTGTTTATCGAATCCTGCTAACAGGTCCCTGATCCCCGTCAACTGGTCTTGTGCCAATGCCTTGGTAGGGAAGAGATATAGAGCGCGACTCTCCTTCGATTTCTGCAGGAAATTGAGCACAGGCAAATTGTATGCTAATGTTTTTCCACTGGCGGTCTGCGTGGCCAATACGACATGGTTCCCCAATTGAATGTGCTCCCAGGCCTCATTTTGGTGCAGGTACAGCGCGTTTATCCCTGAATGTTTTAGAGAATTGTGAATTTCTGGATGCAGATTTTCTGGAAAGGGGACAAACCGCGCCGAACGCGCGGGAACCGTTTCCCAGGCTACAAAATTGCCCCCGATCGTAGGGTCTGAGCGCCAATGGCTGAGCAATGAGTTTAGAGACACATCTCAATTGTACCCTCTGTAATGGGAATTCCCTGAGACTCTTTCACCTTGGGATGGATCATAAAATCAAAAGACCTTGTCGAATTTCGACAAGGTCTTTACGTTCAGTGTAAATTTCGTTCAGGCTTTTTCTTCCTCTTTTGGTTCCTCGCTACCTTCGCCTTCTTCGTCTTCAGTTTGCAAACCATTTTTGAAAGCGCGGATGCCGGAACCTAGCTCGCCTGCAATTCTTGTTATTCGTCCAACCCCAAAGAGAAGCAGGACAATAACCAAGATAATAATCAGTTCAGTTGGGCCTAAGTTCATTTTTGATCTCCAGACTATTTTTTATTCGAAAGGTTGCAAGAAGTTTACAACGGATTGCTTGAAATGGCAATGCGCGAAATAGCAATTCTCTTAGGCCTTATCTAAAAATTCAGGTGACAAGTGACCTATGTCAATCGTGTCCTCATCGCAGAAAAGCATCGCCCTCTCGATGGCATTGCGCAGCTCCCGGATGTTGCCAGGCCAATCATATTGTACAAGGGCAGCCAATGCGCGCTCGGATATATCCGTGATGTTCAAGCCCATGTGCTGGTTAATCTCTCGCATGAATAAACCAACCAGTTCAGGAATATCCTCTTTTCGCTCACGTAGCGGGGGGATGTGCAAGTCTACCACTTTCAAACGATAGTAAAGATCTTCGCGGAAGGAACCCTCTTGGATCATGCTCTGCAAATCGCGGTTGGAGGCTGCTAAGATTTGTACGTCAACTTTGATCAGGTTCGTCCCTCCCACTCTGCGGAAGGCCTGTTCCTCCAGGGCGCGCAGCAGCTTGGCTTGCATATCCACGGGCAGGGAAGCAATCTCGTCCAGGAATAATAATCCTCCGTCAGCAACTTCCATCAGCCCATGTTTGCGCTTTTGCGCGCCGGTGAAGGCCCCAGCTTCGAAACCGAACAATTCTGCTTCCAGCATAGTGCTCTGGATTGCGGCACAATTGATCCCGATGAAAGATTTTCCAGCTCGCGGGCTCATCTGGTGGATGGCGCGCGCGAGGATTTCTTTGCCAGTGCCAGTTTCTCCAGTGATCAACACCGACACCGTGGCCTGGGCGGCTCGTTGAGCCAGACTAAGCTGCTGAAGCATTTCGGGGCTTTTCCCGACGACAAAGTTGAGCTCCCCGCGTTGTTGTTCTCGAAAGTGACTGAGTTCGCGGCGCATATCCACGATCTCCTTGGCGCGCTGGATGGACAGCTCAAGCCGGTCGAATTGGATCGGTTTCTGCAAAAAATCATGCGCCCCATTCTTCATGGCTTCCACAGCCATGTCGATATCTCCGTGAGCAGTGATCAATATGATGGGGGGTCTAATCGCGAATTGTGCAGTCTCTTCTAATAGATCTGGACCATAGCCATCAGGGAGTTGCACATCTAAAAGGACGATATCGGCATTATCCTGCTCCAGGTGGCTGCGAGCCTCTTCGAGGTTGGCAGCCGACAACGCTTCATACCCCTCACTTTCAAGATAATCTACAATGTACGTTCGCGCATTTTCTTCATCTTCTACGACTAATATGGTTGCAGTCATTCTACGTTGGTCTCCTGCGGATCCGCTGACCCATTGTCAGCGGGTAATTGGATGTGAAAGGTGGTCCCCCCAGGGAACGAACTAACAGTGATCGTGCCTCGATGGGCAGTCACGATTTGCTTGGTGATCGATAATCCTAGTCCGGTTCCATTAGGGTTTGTGGTAAAAAATGGCTCGAATATTTTTTCCTGGTTGTCTTCCGAAATTCCTGGGCCGGTATCAGAGAGATCGACCTGTAAGATCGGTTTTCCGCTAGGATGGTTCATGCGTGATAATTTTACTGCAAATGTTCCTCCGTTTTCGCCCATGGCACCAACTGCATTACTGATGATATTCGTGAAAACTTGCTCCAGACTTCGCAGATCTCCCAATAATTTGGGTAGATTTTCTTGCGCTTGAATATGGGATTTAATGTCGAAGCGAGCAAATCGAGGTCGCCAACGTTTTATGATCTTTTCGAGGAGCTGCTCCACATCTACCGGGCGAAATACATAATTTCCCGTACGGGAAAAAGTCAGCACAGAGTCCATTAGCGTTGTCAACCGCTGGCAATCATCCTGCATGTTTTGGATGCGTTCCTTTTCTGGATCATTGTCCGGCAACGCGCGATCAAGTAACTGCAAGCCCATATTGATATTGTTGATAGGGTTGCGAACTTCATGAGCGAATATGGCTGTTACTTCTCCCAGCAACGCTCTCTGTTCGAGTTGTTGTGATCGCAAACGTATCTGTTCGTTTTCACTTAAATCTCGAACGAATATCAAGGTGCCATAAGGAGAGCCAGTGTCACCGATAGGGTTGATTTCCAAGTCTGCCAGGAACGAGGAGCCATCCCTGCGGTGTAATTGCACGTTTCCCAAGCTAGGTGTCGGGATGCCCTTAAGTGCTCGCCTCAGCGCGGGCATCAAGCGATTCGTGCCGATGATCACACTGTCAATTGGGAGGCCAACGATTTCACTGCTGGCGTAACCTAAGATTAATTCCGCAGAGGGGTTCAGGCCCCGAATTTCCATTGTAGCTGAAACCGTAATAATGCCATCTTTTGCGTTTTCTCGAACAGCGTCCCAAGTACTTAGCAGGCTCTTATTGTTGTTAAGTTGTCTGCGCAAATTGGTCAGCAAGATGTTATTGTGGATGATTGTTGATGTAAAACCAGCAAGAATGTTCAGAAATTGAAGCGTGTTCTCCGGTGGAGGAGATTCAGACCCGGCGATGATTACGCCTAGCCAGGCCTTTTGCTCTGGACCAGTACCGTTTTCTGCCAGCGGTACAGATGCCAGGAAAGAAAACCCTGCAGACCTGGCAGCCTGATGGATCATTGTAACGATGGCGCGTTCGCCTCGCTGCCAGATCGATGGCTGGAGAAAATGGCTAATTTCGAGTGGCGAGATCTCAGAAGGGAAGGTCTTAGCGATTTCTCCGCATGAAGAAATCTGCCGTACGCCTGGCTTCTGCGAGCTGCCGATGTAGACTGCAAAAGCGCTATCTGGAAGCATCGTGCGCCCAATTTCGAGGACCTGGTCTAACGCCTCTTCGGGGTTTGCGTTCTGCGCCGTCAACACAAGTTCCAGTAATTTTTGATCCATCAAATTGGAAACTAGATTCTCCTGCGCTTTTTTCATTTTTCGCAGATCGACAGTCTCGAATGTGATCAGCGCCCAGGGAGTTTCGTCGCTCAGCGGTTGCGACCGCACCGCCACAAAAATGGACTGTTGGTTGCGCGTCGTCAACTCAAGGCGAGGTAAGGTAGACTCGCGCGCAGGACTGCGCATAGCCATAATGCTCTCAATATTCCCACTAAGAATCTGGCCCAATTTCAAGTTGGCTAATTCATCATGGGTATAGGCGGTCAGTTCCATGAGTTTCGGATTTACCGAAACGATATCATAGGTTTTTTTGTCTACGAGCAGGGCAGCTTTATCGAATGTGTGTAGAATCTGATCGATTTCTTCTGCGCTTACGAGTGGACGGCTTGCGGGGCGAATTCGGGTTAAGAACTTGTGCATTTTAGATTTTTGCCATGCTTTGCCTTGTTCGGGCTGAGAGAATTCCTTCCATTGAGCGGTATTTTGCGACAGTACGCCTGGCGACATTGTACCCCTCCTTGACCAGAATTCCAGCGATCTGCGAATCAGTCAAAGGAGTCCCTTCGCACTCGACGATCTCTCGGATCAGTGCCCTGATTGGCAGGCTGCGATCGAAGAACTTACTCATTGGAATAATGCGACCATTGGGTAGCCGTACAGATTTTCCCTGGACCGCCCGAGAGACAGTCGACTCGTGCACTCCCAGAATTTCTGCCATGGCAGCACGCGTGATCGGTTTCAGACGTTTGTCTCCCTTGATTATGAATTCTCTTTGGATTTGTGTCAGGATCGTCAATAATTGGCGCATTGTGTTTTCTCTTTGCCGCAAACACTTGATCAGCAGATTCGCTTTTTCGTAATCTTGCTGCCATTTTTCCACCTTGTCGCCTGGGGCATTTTTAATCTCTTTGCGGAAGAAGGGATTTACTCGCAGAGAACCTCTTAATGGAAACAGGATCTCGATTACCAAGGGTCCGCCAGGTTTGCCGTTGAGGTGGCTGACGATAATATCTGGCTGATGGTACACGTTTGGGCCTGGTTCAAATCCCTGACGGATACTGCCCCAGAAGGCGCGCGCGGGGTAGGGGTTCAAGTTGGTACTGATAAACCTCGAGATTTCTTCCGCCTCCTGCGTAGATATCCCAAGTAAAAGACCCAATTTTGTAAAATGATGCCGGCTGAGCAAATCCATTCCCCTACGAATGGCTGTTTCAACATGTGGGGGGACTTCACTCGTTTTAGCCAGCATATTCAGTTGAACCAAAAGCGCTTCTTGAGGTGTCGATGACCCAACGCCAACAGGCTCAGAATGTTTTATCAATTCTAGGACCTTGTTAACTTTCTCGACGGAGATATGGTGGAAGCGGCTGATCTCCAAAGGCGAGATTCTCAGCAGCCCATCCTCGTCCAGGCTGGTGAGTATGTGAGCAGCAATGGGACGATCATCCTTTTCCAGTTCGGCGGCTATCTGTTGCAAGACAAAGCCGGGTAATTCCAACGCTGGGGGGACATTATCATCGGGCAAATCTTCAGGAGACATTGTTTGAGTCTTCCCACCACCGTCGCCCTGGAAATAATCGCTGCGAGAAGTGCTGAAAACGATCGGCTCCAGATCACCCGGATCGTGCGGTTTGCTGCATAGCGGACAGGGGGCCGAGTCAACTAGCATCCGGTTGCAGCCACGACAACGGCGCGCCTCCAGTAATTCTAGGGCTGGATTGCTGGATAGTTCCGATTCAATCGACTGCTTGAGTTCAGCAAACGTCATATTGAGCAGTGACATCGTTTGCGCGAGGTGGGCTGTGGTTTGTGGTTTCGTTTCGAGTAGGTGTATGGGATACATAGCGGATACTCCCTGATAGTATAGCTGTTAATTCTCTAGGTTGCAATATCTGTGCCACATGGGAGCTCCCTGAGAGCCAGCACCTTTTCCGCAGACTTGGTAAAATTGAATTCTATGTCAATGCTATCCATTATCGGCGGCGGCCTGGCTGGTAGCGAAGCAGCCTGGCAGGCCGCTCAAAGAGATATTAGAGTTAGGCTGTACGAAATGCGGCCGGAGGTCGAAACTGGCGCGCATACCGGACCCCATTTTGCAGAACTGGTCTGCTCCAACTCCCTGGGTTCTGACCTGGCCGATCGCGCCCCTGGGGTGCTAAAAAATGAGTTGCGGCGGATGGGATCTCTGCTAATCGAGTGCGCAGAGCAGACCGCTGTTCCTGCGGGCGGAGCCTTGGCTGTGGATCGAGATCAGTTTGCAGCGTTAGTGACCAAGAAAATTTCAGAGCACCCCAAAATCGAAGTTGTGCGTCAGGAAGTGAAATCGATCCCCGATACACCCACGATCATTGCATCCGGCCCATTGACTTCTACCAGTTTATCTGATTCTATCGCCGAGTTGTCTGGTCAGGAGCATTTATATTTCTTTGATGCGATATCGCCGATTGTTACCCTGGAATCCATCAACATGGACATTGCCTATCGGGCATCGCGCTATGATCGAGGCGAGCAACAGGAGGGGGACTACATCAATTGTCCGATGACGGAGGAGGAATACAATGATTTCGTAGATGCGATGTTGCAGGCTGAACGCATAGAGCTCAAATCCTTCGAGCAGCAACTCGAAAGCGGCGTTAAAGCAGGGATGCATACCTTCTTCGAAGGCTGTTTGCCTGTTGAAATCACCGCTCAGCGTGGACGTGAGACTCTGGCTTTCGGGCCTCTGCGCCCCGTAGGGCTGGTAGACCCACGAACAGGCAAACGGCCGCATGCTGTTGTACAGCTACGCCAGGATAATTTGGCTGGCACGCTCTACAACTTGGTGGGCTTCCAAACGAACCTGAAATTCCCAGAACAACGGCGCGTATTTCGTTTGATCCCAGGACTTGAAGGTGCTGAGTTCGCACGCTACGGACAGATGCACCGCAACACCTTCATTTTCTCTCCAGTCTTGTTGCGGCCTACGCTTCAGTTCCACAACCGCGATGATCTTTTTTTCGCAGGCCAGATCACTGGGGTAGAGGGGTATGCCGGGAATATCGCCACCGGCTTGCTAGCTGGATGGAATGCAGCACGCCTGCTCCAGAATTTGGACCCGCTCCAACTCCCACTGGAGACCATGTTGGGTTCCTTGAGTCACTATATCACGCATGCCAGCGCGGCGGATTTTCAACCTATGAAAGCAAATTTTGGTCTGCTACCCAGCTTAGAGGGGGTAGGGAAGGGACGTCGCAACAAACGTCGTCGCATGGAAATGTACGCCGAACGATCAGCGCATACTCTGAGCATGTATTTAGATGCACTTGATTAAAAAAACTCACCTTCGGTGAGATGTTTAGTATTTTGCTGAAACACTAACTGCGCATAGCCATTATATACTATATGAAATATTGCTAAACTCAATGTCTATGAACCAAAAAACGCTCATCATTGCCTTTCTCGTCGGCCTTGCCGTTGTCCTGGTATTCGTACTCACTACGGGTATTGTCCGCCTTTCGGATCAACCCCAGTCCTTTGATGGTTCTCGAGCGTTTGCGCATATCGAGCACCAGCTTTCCCTAGGCCCTCGCATCCCTGGGAGCGTGGGCCATGCCCAGTTTGTATATTGGCTAGAAGCAGAGCTGGAAGGGCAGGGCTGGGCGACTCAGCTCCAGGAGACCTCGCTATTGGGACAGCCCATTCGCAATATCATCGCGGTTCGCGGAACTGAGCGGCGGGAAGGTCCATGGATCATCCTGGGGGCGCATTATGATACGCGCATCTATGCCGATGAAGATGAGGATCCTGGCAAGTGGCTTGAACCTGTACCGGGCGCGAACGATGGTGCTTCAGGCGTGGCCGTATTGCTCGAATTAGCAAGAATCATTCCACCTGATTTCCCAGCTGAAATCTGGCTGGTTTTCTTTGACGCGGAAGATAACGGCAGAATAGCTGGGTGGGATTGGACTTTGGGTTCAAGGGCATTTGTTGAAGATCTCATGGGGCAGCCCGATGCTGTCGTTATCGTGGATATGATTGGGGATGCGGACTTGAACATCATGATGGAACGAAATTCAGACCTGGAACTGACTGCCGAACTTTGGGCGCAGGCTGATGCTCTGGGTTACAGCGACCACTTCATTCCGGTGCCTGGATATTCCATACTCGATGACCACACACCCTTCCTCGCTGCGGGAATTCCTGCCGTAGATATCATCGATTTCGATTACCCTTATTGGCACACCACTGAGGACACTCTCGATAAAGTTTCAGCGGAGAGTCTGCAAATTGTGGGGGATACAGTGTTGTCCTGGCTGGAGTCAAAGCGTTAGATTTGTTTAGTTGCTTGGCAAATGCCTAAACATCGCTTAAACTTATCTTATGCGTGTGGTCGATTTGCTTGATCAGATCCGAGTTCGATGGGCTGAAAGGGTGGCCCATCGGTTAGCGCGCGGCGAAACTGTCCGGGAGAGCTTTCAGGATCAGCTTTACCGATATTTCGATTTGGTAACACAAGCCCTCATCAGCGGGGACCCGGCCTGGCTCAATGAAATTCTTGAAGAGTGGACCTCAGCTCGTACGCAATCCGAGCAAGAGCGCCAAGAAGGTAGCCTTGCGCCCATACTGGGGCATATCTTGCTTTCTCTGAGTTCTGTTGCCCGTGAGCGCCTGAGCAACGAAGATGCATTAGAGCTGATTGACGCTTTCTTGCCGATCCATGATCACGCCTTGCAATATACGTCCAAACTTGAAACGGAGATCTACGTTCGTCACATCGCAAGCGATTTGGAACAGGCGCGCGCCTCACTTGAGCGTCTCGACAAGAGTAAATCTGATTTTATTTCCGTGGCAGCTCATGAGTTGAGGACCCCGCTGACACTCATCGAAGGGTATTCGTCGATGCTGATCGATATCTTCCCTGAGGCCAGTCAAGCTCGGGAGCAGGTCGAGATCATGGTCAATGGCGTTGACAATGGCATCTTGCGTTTGCGTGAGATTATCGATGATATGATCGATGTTTCGCTCATCGATAATGATATGTTAAAGCTAAATTATCAGCCGGTGTGGCTCAACCAGTTGCTGGGCATCGCTCGGCAAGAGATCAATACGATTGTCAGCGACCGGACGATACTTTTTACAATTGAGGAATTTCCGGGGGTTAATGAAATGATCTTTGGCGATTCCGAACGCCTGTATCAGGCAATATGGAAAATTCTCAGTAACGCTGTCAAGTACACTCCCGACCAGGGTCAAATCAAGATCAGCGGTCGCAAGCTGCCCGGATTCATCGAAATGACAATTTCCGACACGGGCATCGGGATCGACCCAGATGACCAGTCTCGCATATTCGAGAAATTTGCTCATGTGGGCGATACATCACTACACTCAAGCGGTAAGACAAAATTCAAAGGAGGCGGACCTGGGTTGGGTCTGCCCATAACGAAAGGCATCATCGAGGCACATGGTGGCGCAATTTGGGTTGAATCGGACGGATATGACGAAGCCAAATGCCCTGGTTCCACATTCCATATCTTATTACCTGTGCGCAAAGATTCGCCGGATGAGAACGTCAATAAGATTTTTAAGCCTATGAGCGAAAATGAGCTTGATGACAGCGAAAATTCCTACGAACAGATCAAAGAGAGCATAGCGAAAGAATCCTCATGGCCAAAGAGATAATCCGTACCCAGCCTCCACGCGAACGCACCTTTCTTGTGGGGGTTGAGATTTTCGATCAGGATAACCTGCTATCCTTAAATGACTCCTTGGAGGAATTGAGTCTGCTGGCTGATACGGCCGGTTTAGACGTGGTGGGTTCTGAAACCCAAAAACGAAGCAGGCCTCACCAAAAAACATTTATCGGCTCCGGAAAGGTCGACGAGATCAAAGCCCTGGCGAGCGAAGTCGATGCCCAGATCATCCTCTTCGATGACGAGCTTTCTCCCAGGCATCAACGCGAGTTGGAGAGACTTTTCGGTGATGATATTCGCGTTTTGGATCGCACTGCGCTGATTCTGGATATTTTCGCTCAGCACGCCAGCACGCGCGAAGGCACCTTGCAAGTGGAATTGGCTCAGTACGAATACCGTCTTCCGCGCCTGACGCGAGCTTGGACGCACCTGGCCCGACAGGCTGGCGGCGGCGGTGGCCGTACCGGCAGCGCTGGGGGCGTGGGCCTGCGCGGACCTGGAGAGACTCAGTTGGAGGTTGACCGCCGCGATATTCACCGGCGCATCGATCACCTCAAGGGGGAACTCGATAAGGTACGCGCGCATCGCCAGCGACACCGTACACAACGCAAGCGCTCCCGAATCCCAGTCATCGCCCTGGTTGGGTACACCAATGCCGGAAAATCGACGCTCCTCAATCAGCTAGCCTCTTCGGATGTTTATGTAGCCGACCAGCTCTTCGCCACGTTGGACCCTACTACGCGGCGGGTCCAACTGCCTGATGGCAAGGCAGTGCTCTTTACGGATACTGTTGGCTTTATTCAAAAATTGCCCACTATGCTGGTAGCGGCTTTCAGGGCCACCCTAGAGGAAATTGCTGAAGCCGATCTGCTGCTCCATGTTCTAGATATCACTCATCCTAATGTGCATGCCCATGCCGAGGCTGTACACCATACATTGAACGAGATCGAAGCCGATCACATCCCCGTACTGACGGCACTGAACAAGATCGACCGACTGCATGACCCCGGCGCGGCCCGCCAATCCATGGCTGAATTCTCCAACGCCGTGGCCATCTCCGCGCTGCGAAACGAGGGCATTGCTGACCTACTTCGGGCCACACAACAACAGTTGTTTGAGATGTTCACTCCCCTAGAAGTAGAATTGCCCTACCAGGAAGGAAAGCTGATCTCACTCTTTCATAACCACGGCGAAGTCGATCGTATCGAACATGGCAGCCAGGGTGTGATGATTCAGGGTCGTATCCCAGGCCGATTGTTGGCAGAATTTAGTGCATATTTGAAACAACAGTCCGGAACTTAATTTTCCAGATAACGCGTTGTCATTGACGGAGATTGCTTCGCCCTTTGTCGCAGGCTGGGCTGGCAATACCTAGTAAATAGTGGAGATCGGCCGATGAAGAAGTTCAATACATTTTTGGATCATCTTTCAGATTTTTTGTCGAAGCGTAAAGGACTTGTGCCACTTTTGGGGATAGTACTGGTGGTGGTCAATCTCCTGTTGAGCTTCTTTCCTGGTTTAGGCTGGATCGCTGAAAGTAACCTGTTCCTGCACGTAGGGGTGATCATGGGACTCCTGGGTTTCATGATTGCCTGGGCTTTGTAATTAGCTGGTATCATCACTGACTTAAAAAAACTCGTTCCACTGAAGATCGGTGGAACGAGTTTTTTTTTGCAAGTTTAACTGTCAGAGTTCAGCTGCCCACTCATTTCTAGAACGCATCCATCTTCGGCCCTGCGTCACACACTTCGGGGGGAGAATCGTCAGCAAATTTTTTGAAGTTCTCAACAAAACGAGCAGCTAATTGGCGATACTTATCGTTGTAAGCCTCCTTGCTGGGCCATGACTCGGCTGGATCAAAGACATCATCAGGAACGTCTGGGCAACTTTTGGGGACCTGGAAGCCGAAAACCGGCTCAGTGTAGTATTCCACATCCAGCAGGTCACTGTTGAGGGCTGCAGTCAGCATGGCGCGGGTGTATCCGATGCTGATGCGTTTGCCAACTCCATAAGGGCCGCCAACCCAACCAGTGTTGAGCAGCCATGCGGTCGCGCCGTAGCGCTCCATTTTGCGGGCCAGCAGTTCTGCATATTTGGCCGGGTGGTGCACCATAAAGGGTGCACCGAAGCAGGCGCTAAACGTGATCTCAGGCTCCTCGCCCAAACCGACCTCAGTGCCGCCAACCTTCGAGGTGTAACCGGATATGAAATGGTACATTGCCTGCTCAGGCGTTAACTTGGCTATGGGGGGTAGCACGCCGGATGCATCGCAAGTTAACAGCAGGATGTTCTTGGGATGGCCGCCGCGACCTTCAGGAAGAGCATTGTCAATGAACCTTAGTGGGTACGAAGAACGGGTATTCTCGGTAATATCGTCGTCATCGAGATCGATCAGGCGGGTCACCGGGTCGTAGATCACATTCTCTAGGATTGTGCCAAACCTGTGGGAGGCGTCAAAGATTTGGGGTTCCGCGCTGGGAGACAGTTGAATCACTTTTGCGTAGCACCCACCCTCAAAGTTAAATACTCCGTCATCTGCCCAGCCGTGTTCATCATCGCCGATCAATCCCCGGTTCGGGTCGGCAGACAAACTAGTCTTCCCTGTGCCAGATAATCCAAAGAATAAAGCCACATCTTCATCGTCCCCCTGGTTGGCCGAGCAGTGCATGGCCATGACGCCTTCTTTCGGGAGAAGATAATTGAGCACCGTGAAGATGGACTTCTTGATCTCCCCACCATACGCCGAGCCGCCGATAATGGCCAACTGCTGCTCGAAATTGAGCACGATGAATGTGTCAGAGCGAGTGCCATCGATAGGCGGGAAGGCTTGGAATGAGGGCACCGAAATGACAGTAAATTCGGGCACATGCACGCGGTACTCCTCGGCATTCTTGGGAAGCAAGAACATATTGCGCGCGAATAGGCTGTGCCAGGCCAACTCAGTGATGATGCGCACGGGCATCTTATAATCGGGGTGATTGCCAGCAAAGCAGTCCTGCACAAAGAGATCGCGCCCCTGAACAAAACCCTGAAGCCGGGTGAACAGTTCTTCGAACATATCGCGGCCATAGGGGCGGTTGTACTCACCCCACCAGATATCCTCTTCGGTGGATGGTTCGCGCACTACAAACTTATCGTTTGCAGCTCGAGCGGTGTGTTTCCCAGAAGGTACGATGATTGGCCCCTTGTGCGAAATGTGGCCTTCGCTACGGAAGATGATCTCTTCATAGAGCGTCTCTGTGGGAAGATTCCAATATCCCAAGCGAATGTTGGTAAACCCCTGGTTGCTGAGACTATAATCGGCCTTGAGAGCGTTAGATTGATCCTGCGCGGGGGTTTTGATGTTGAGTAGATTATTCATATTTTTTAGGATTCTCCAAAATGACGGAAGACGGATGACCGAGACATTGGCCTATCTCATGGCTTCGGTCTTTGGCCCCTCTTCGGTGATATCATAACCAATCGCGAATGAGCTTGCGATCGCCGATATAAATCTCATTGGGAGCCTCAGGATCAAGAGCCCAGCGGATGCGCTCGATACCTTCGGTTATGTTCTTAACCGATCCAGAATAACTCAGCCGGATATGGCCTTCCATGCCGAAATCTTTTCCTGGCACGGTCACAACTAACGCTTTTTCGAGCAAGAAGGCTGCCAGTTTGGTCGAATCTACGTCATAAGCCCTGAAATCTGGCAAACAGTAGAAGGTGCCATCGGGAGGACTAAGTTTGATATCGTTGAATGCTCTGAGCTCGTCCAGGATGATGGTGCGGTTGTTTTCGATGGTCAGGCGCAGATTCTCGATGCCCGCTTGCTGACCGGTCAGCGCACCTTCGGCGGCAGATTGCAGCAGCACGGAGGGGTTCGAGGTCATATTGCCCTGAACATTGGTCATGATCTCTACTAATTTGCGAGGCGCGATTACCCAGCCGATCCGGAAGCCGGTCATGCCATAGGATTTTGCGATGCCATTGACCACGATCACGCGCGAATTTTCCGTGTCTTTGTTCGTATACTTAAACCCCGGGGCCCATAGCTTGCGGTCAAATACCAGCTTATGGTAGATATCATCCATGATCAGGTAGATGCCTTTGCGCTCACAAAAATCCACCAGCTCGGCGATGAATTCTTCAGGGTACATCACGCCAGAAGGGTTATTGGGGCTGTTGACGATGATGGCTTTGGTATACGAGCTGACCTTCTGTTCGATGTCCTGCATGCGGTGGTAGAAAGTGCCGTCCTCAGGTGTGACAACTACCGGCACGGCGTAGCACATCTTGATCATTTCAGGGTAGCTGACCCAATACGGGGCCAATAACATGACCTCATCCTGAGGATTGACCAGCGTATAGATGATGTTGAAGAGCGATTGCTTGGCCCCCGCGGTGACGATGATATTCTCTGGCGCAACCACGCGGCCGTAGTGCTCTTCGGTGTAGCTTATGATGGCCTTCTTCAGGGAAGGTGTGCCATCGACGCGCGAATATTTTACATCTCCGACACGTAATTTAGCAGAGGAACTCATGATGGCGTTGATGGGCGTGGGATTCTTTGGCTCCCCAATGCCCAAAGAGATCACTGGCTCGCCTTTTTCGCGCAGCAGGCGGGCCTTTTCGTTCAAGGCGAACGTGGGGGAGGGGGCAATAGCTCGGGCTTGAATGCTTATGCTCATTATTTCTCCAGTGATTAGAAGTCAGTGGATTGTGGATAGAAGTTGACGCGGGTATTATACCGCCATTAGTGAGGGGAGGAACGATTGGGGATATTGTTTTCGGAATATCTGTGTTCGGGTTGGGAAAAGGGTCTGGTTTATTGTGCTACAATGTTATGAAGCTATTCAGAAACCCGTTTTATCAACTTCCTGCGGAAGTGCTTCGTAATAAAAACGGGTTTCTGAAGCAATATCATAGGGAAATAGAGAATGACTTCTCAAGAATTGGCTTATTCCGAGATCGAAAAACTTGTCCAGCGCTTCAAATCCATGTCTGCTTCTGAACGCAGCCATGAGTCGTCGTATACAGCAGATCGATGAGCAGATCAACGCGCTGGCCTATCAGTTGTATGGTTTGACGGATAAAGAAATAAAGATAGTTGAGGGTAATTGACCCCCCTCCCAGCCTCCCCCCAATATCAACTACAAAAATGGGGGGGAGGGTTAGCCTATCCATTATGAAGACATTTAGTAAAATTTTACCTATTGTTCCTCCCCCGATTATTGTTTTTGAAAACGGGGGATGTTAGGTGGGAGTCAGATGCACAAACGCACGAACCCCAAAACCTTCCGACGTGCCAAAGAATTGCGCCGCAATACCACAGATGCAGAGTCCAAGCTCTGGTCACTTTTGCGCGCGCATCGCGCTGCCGGTGTTCATTTCCATAGACAACATGCTATTGGAAATTACATCGTTGACTTCTGCGCAGCACGCAAAAAACTGATCATCGAGGTCGATGGGGGTCACCACAGAGATCAGCTTGACTATGACCAGGAACGTACTACATTTCTAGAATCAAAGGGTTACCGTGTCTTACGCTTTTGGAATCATGATGTTCTCAAGAATATTGAAAGTGTCATGCAGGAAATTATTCACGTACTCGATAAAGATGATAATTGAGGAGTTATACAAATGACCACAGTTCGCCAAATCGAAACCCGCAACAAAAGCGATGTCAGGGATTTTGTCGAGCTGCCCTTCCGATTGTACAAAAACCACTCCCAATGGGTGCCCCCGCCGCGCATGGATGTGCGCTCTTATCTTCAAAAAGACAAGCATCCCTTTTACGAGCATTCGGAGGCGGATTTCTTTGTGGCTGAGCAAGAGGGGCAGGTGATCGGCAGGGTGGCAGCGCTGGTCAACAAGAATTACAACCAACACCATAACAAGCATATCGGTCAGTTCTATTTCTTCGAATGTGTTGAAGACATTGCCGTGGCAAACGCGCTATTTGAACGCGTTTTCGAGTGGGCGCGGGCGCGCGGTTTAGACCAGATTATCGGCCCCAAGGGCATGGGACCCCTGGATGGATACGGCATGCTGGTGGAGGGGTTCGAGCACCGCCAAGTGATGACGATGATGAATTACAACTTCGTCTATTATCCACAGTTCGTGGAACAGATGGGCTTTCGCAAGGAGGTCGATTTCGTCTCGCACTATTTCGATGTCAGTAAATTTGAAATCGACGAACGCGTGCACCGCATTGCAGAGCGCGCTTCCCAGCGAGGGTCATTGCGCGTCCTGCAGATGAAGAATAAGCGCCAACTGCGCGCCTGGGCGGATAGTATCGGAAAAGCCTATAACAATGCCTTTGTCGAGAATTGGGAATATGTCCCTTTAACAGAGAAAGAGATCAAATTCGTCCTGGAAACCATCATCCTGCTGGCAGTGCCGCGCTTCATCAAACTGATCGTTCATGACGCCGACGTGGTCGGGTTCTTATTCGCCTTCCCGGATGTTTCCGAAGCCATGCAGCGCGCCAAGGGAAATCTGCTGCCCTTTGGTATCTTTGATATGCTCTTGGAGATGCGCCGAACCAAATGGGTGGCGGTTAACGGGACCGGGATCCTGCCTGAATTTCAGGGGCGCGGCGGAAACGCGCTGCTGTATTCGGAAATGGAGAAGACTCTGCGTGCTTCAGGTTTCGAATATGCTGATCTCACACAGGTAGCAGAATCGGCTGTACAGATGCGCCGCGACTTAGAGAGCCTGGGCGGAGTTGCCTACAAGAACCACCGAGTATTCATTCGAGATCTTTGAGAAACTCAGTTTCATTTAGCGAAAAGAGATTATATGACTCATCCACCAATTTCAGAGCAAATTACTTTTTTATATACTTCGGATCTCGAAGCGACAGCTGATTTTTATGAGAACACCATGGGACTGGAGCTCTGGCTCGACCAGGGCGCTTGCCGGATCTATCAGGTCAGCCAGGATGGCTTGCTTGGATTTTGCCAGCGTGCCGATGCCCAGGCCGATCACCCCGATGTAATCTTCACGATTGTGACCCCCGAAGCGTCCGATGTGGATGCCTGGTATGTGCGATTGAAGGGTAAGGGAGTGAAGTTCGAGAAAGCTCCGGCCGAGAACCCGCGATACAAAATCTACCATTGTTTTCTGCGCGACCCAAATGGCTATTTGATCGAGATTCAGAAGTTTCTCTAACAACAAAAAAGTGCAAGTGACACTTTGAGTCCACTTGCACTTCTGTTTCTCATTGGGGTTGATGATTACTTTCCAAAGCTCAATAGTTCATCCTCGTCGCTAGGGCGGAACTCGACGATCTCGACATTACCCAGTTTTTCTAATTCAGATTTGATCTTGGTTTCGTCGCCACCGCGCTCTTTTAGATCGACATAGGCATATTCACCGGTCTCATCGTAGGTAATCGCGACGGATACGATGTTGCTGCCCGAATTGCTAAATGCCTGGGTCAGTGGGGCAAGCTGTCCTTTCTCATCAGGCAGTTTGGCCTGAATGCGTGATCCCGCCTGGTCACCACCGGTAATCTCAACGAATGTCTTGAAGATATCGGTGTCGGTGATGATACCCACCAATTCGGCGTTGTTTCCATTGCTCATGATGGGTAGACAACCAATATTGTGCTCCAACATGAACTTGGCCGCATTAGTAATTGTGCAGTCCTCGTCGACGGCATATACAGGGTGCTGCATTACTTTGTCCATGGTGATCTGGTCGAGCAGTGAGACCATTTCGTACACACTCAGTGTCGTCGCGGGGGAGGGCTCTACTCGCAGCATGTCGCTGTGGGCGACGATCCCGACCAATTGCTCGTGCTTATCTACAATGGGAAGGTGTTGAACGTGGTTATTCTTCATCAGCCGCATAGCTTCCGTATAGGTTGTTTTTGTGGTAGCCGTAATCGGGCTGTGGGTCATTCTATTTTTTACTCGCATCGTACCTGGAACTCCTTTAGGGGTTAAGCGTTGATTAACTTCACTAGCGCTGACCAGCCATTGGCCACGATATTTTGTGCCCATTTTTTGTGCGCTCAAGCTGCCTTCGGCGACCAGTTGCCTAATGCGGGCAGTGGTCACCTTGAGCCGGGCCGAGGCCTCGCTTGTGGTTATCCATTCTTCTTTTGTCATAATACCAATACCAAAATCCTTACGCTAGCGTAAATAGTTGAATGTATTATACAATTTACGCTAGCGTAAGTCAATATGACGTTTGCAATTAGGATCCCGTTGATAAGATCCTACAAATTAGTCATCTAGAAGAGTGAGAGCTGGTGTGCAGGCTGGGCGCCATCCAGCAGAATGTAGGGTGCCGCCTTGCGAGCCCTTATCCCCAATTTTGTCAATTGACTGAGATTTCTTAGCTTCAATTCTCTGCGTGTTCTTATGATCGTTTCGACACCTTTGGGCCCGATCCCGGGGATACGTAGCAACATATGCCGCGATGCGGAATTGATTTCAATAGGACGGCCAGTCAGGTGGTGCTGAGCCCAGGCTAGTTTGGGGTCTATCTCTAAAGGAAGATTACCCTGGTCTTTGAAAGGCATTTCTTCCAAGCTGAAACCGTAATCCCGGATCAAAAAGGAAGCCTGATACAAACGATTTTGGCGAACGAGTGGGGTGGGGGCCTTGTTTTCGAGGGGTGTATCTGGAATGGGGTTGAAACCAGAGAAATAAGCCCTGGCCAGCCCCATCTGGTGATGAAGTTTCTCAGTTGTAGAGAGCAATTCCAGATCACTCTCATCCGCGCCGCCCACCACAAATTGAGTCACCGTGGAGGGCCAACTGCCCTTCCAGGCTTTGTGAGGCGATTGCTCTTTTCGGATCTGATCTGCCCAATGAAGCGGTTTGAGCAGTTCTGCAGTGAATTCTTTATGTGGGGCTAAGCGATGTAATCGCTCTGAATTGGGAGCTTCCAGATTGACCGAGATGCGATCAGCCAGGAGCATGGCCTGCTCGACTTGGGCCTTCTCGACACCGGGCATCACCTTCAAGTGCAGGTATCCCTGGTATTTGTATGTTCGGCGCAATACCTCGGCGGTCGCTAGGATCTGGTCTTGGGTGTAAATGCCTCCATCGATCACGCCTGAACTCAAGAAAACTCCATCTACCATGCCGGCCTTATGCATATACATGAAGACCTTAGCAAATTCATCGGGTTTGAAGGTGGCTCTTCGAAAATCGCGCCCTTTGCGGAAGGGGCAGTAATAGCAGTCCCGCTCGCAAACCGAGGTTAGCAGGGTCTTGAGAAGCGAAATTCGGTGCCCATTAGGGAGCACGGCCTTACTGGTATAGATCGAGTCTTCCTGGCGCGCGGACATCTTAGGGCATTCGTCGCCCTCAGAAGGCTCTAGGTACATCTGGCTGCTGAGCAACTTCAGACGCTCTAATTCGCTCATATGTTCTAATTATAGCACACAAATCTAACTTCTAAAGAGAATCAAATCTAACGCGAATCTAAGAACGCCTTGTGCGTTCTTCCAGGGAGTCTGGAAATGTTGGATGGAGTTAGAAATAGATGTTAAGGGATTTTCCGTTTCGCCCCTGGGGAGATGCGTCTACATTGCTCAATTCTTTATAGGCGAGTTGAATCTTTTGGAGGGGGAGATATTCTAAGGATGGTGATACCATGTCTGTATTGTTGGAATTATTCGATCCATTCAGGCCCTCATTTTGCTCCTGAGAAATATCTTGGCGCGCCTTGGCCGCCATTGCTGAAGCTTCAGAAGCTACTCGATAATCTTGTGATGATGGATCAGCCGGAGCAAGGGCGGCTCTTCGGATGCGTTCGGCTTTACGGAGGGTTGCCTGCGGGTCGCCTTCAACTTCACTGGTGTCGATTGCGACCTCCCCCGACACAGCATAACGTTGACCATCAGGGCCAGTTTTGTATTCAAAAGATGCCCCTCGCTGAACCAGGCCCCCCGCAGCGGCAACGTGTGCCTGTTCGTGCGCCCGTACTTCGCGATCCCGTTGTTTGAGTTCACTGACTTCCCGCTTCTCTTCATCTGTTAATTCATCGCGAGAGTCGTTATGTTCAGCTTTATCAGCGCTTGCGATAATCCGCGCCTCGTCTGAGATTGAAACCTCAACCCCAACAACTTTCTCAGGACCGCTTTGATTGTCACGGTGAGATTCAACCCACTTGCTCTGTTGATCTCGTGTGATCTCGAATTTGCCGCGAAAATTTAGCCGATCATATGGAGTTAAATCACGATAGATCTTATGGTCCATAATTCACCATATGATGTTATCGGAAAAAACTGTCTGGACTTGATGGAATAAAGTTTGCAGATTTGTGAGTTGATCTAAGAGAAAGTTTTCGGAAAATTGATATTATTGGGGTCATCTGACCGCGTGGAGATGAGTTTGCTGATTTAGAATGATACGAATCCACCCAGAAGAGTGATCGCCAAATAGCTGACTATGCCTACCGATAGGGAGGCGCATAAACCGACGACAAATGGTCTGACACCCAAGGCTTTGATCGAGCGGAAATTGGTGCTCAGGCCTACGCCAGACAATGCCACGACCAAAAGGATTTCTGCCCAAGACTTGATGTTTAGGATGATCCCATCCCATGCGGGTTCGCTCAAAAAGCCAAAGGCTGCTTCCCCCGAATTCAGGCTGGCATCTCCAATCGAGCGCAGCGCGGCCATTCCCAGAAATCCCAGGATGAACATTGGCAGCAATTTGAAGATTCTGGTCTTTTCTCCTATGAACTCACCATCAGCATGGGATTGTTGTGCATAAAAATAAGCCATGAAAGGGATCACCAAAGCCATGAATACATTGCGCACTAACTTGGTCACGGTAGCCACATCCAAGGTGATGTTTTGGGCAAAGATATCTGCGTAGATTTTGGCTGCGCCCACCACCTGAGCCGTCTCATGGACTGAAGTTCCCAAGAACAACCCAGCCTTCAGGGCATGTCCGTTGAAGATGAGGTTGGCCAGGTATGGATAGAATAGTGTGGCGAATAGGCCAAAAACCGTGATCACTGCCACAGCGTAGGCAGACTCTTCTTCTTCAGCGTCGATGGCTGGGCTGGTGGCAACGATGGCGGTGACCCCACAGATCGATGTGCCCACCGCGATGAGTGTGCCCAGCCGTTGTGGCAAGTTTAGCCTCTTATTGATCCAAGTAGTGATGAGCAATGCCCCAAGAATGCAAAGCACCACGATCGGTACGCCGAATGCGCCCAATTTGAAGACATCGAAGATGGTCAGGCGGATACCCAACAGTATGATGCCCAATCGCAGCAGTTTTTTGACTGAGAACTTCAGACCGGGAGTCAATCGGTTAGGTAATGCTACGAGTGAGCTAATCGAAATCCCCAAGATGATGGCGATCATCACTGGTGAGATGGGGCTTTTCTCGAATCCTAGTAGATCTTTGCCGATAGTATCGCTCAGCCAGATGCTCAGCCAGGTCAAAACCGCAACGGCAATCAGGCCAGGGAACAATAGGTGGATTTGATTGAAGTGTATGCCGAGTAAGTTTTTTTCCAATACCGACATTTTAGAATTGGATATTGATTTAGTCATATTTTGTATGTTTTCTTGTGCCTATCCGCCACCCACTGCAGGAAATAATTTAATTTCATCTTGAGGCGTTATGACCGCGTCCACAAGTTCGGCGATATCGCCATTGATCACAAGCATCTGGACTTCGCCCAGAGGAATGCCGACCTCTTCAAGAATATCTACCAAAAGAGTGGGTTGCCGGATGTCCACATCCAGCACCTTCTCTTTCCTGGGATGATAGAAATTCAAGTGTGCACCGAGGTATATTTTCATCATTTCTAGGAACCCATTTCCTCAAAGGAATCGGGCTCCAGATTTACTCTAACAAATCCGCTGCCCAGCCCAGGGAAAGGGATTCCAATCGTTCTCGACTGGGGACTCCAGTGTCGGGGTCCCAGCCTTTAATGCGATACAGTTCTGTCAGGGCAGCTTCGAACTTTTTGCGTGGTATAAATTCGCCTTCCAAAGCGCCGTTTTCCAGGGGGGAGAAAATCCGATCGGGCAACGTGTCGTCAGCGCGGGTGAAGCCTTCCCGCAAGTTGAACACGCGCGCCATATTGGTAGCGCGCTCGCCGAGCTCTAATAGCTCATCCAAGGTGATATCCCAATCTGTGGCCGCATTGACAGAGTCAACCACTTCATCCATAAGGATGTAGGAGCGCGGCGCCGGCCCAAAAAAGCAGTAGCCGATCACTTTTTCAAGGCTGGTAACTTTTTCCAGTTGATAAAATTGGTGCATTTTCTCGTCGTTCAAGCTGCGGGCTGGTTGGGCTTCGGTTATCCCCAGGGGTTTTGCATTTTTGAACGGCAGCGACTCAGCGTTAACCAGCATGCTATCGTGGGCTACCACCAGGTGATCCGCACCGATCTCGGAGATGGCGTAACCCATTCCGACGTTGTACTTGCCGCGCGCCTCGTGCATGGGTAGCTCTTGGCCTTTGACATGGATGGCAAAGTAGTGTGCATCGCCGCCGATCTTCTCGGCAGCACGCTTCACACCTTCAGCCAGCAACTCACCCAATCCTTTTCGACGCGCGATCCACTCCACCATGGTCAGCATGGCTTCAGTATTCCCAAAACGCAATTCGATTCCGTCCGTGTCCTCCAAAGTCAGCAAGCCGTGTTCGAAACACTCCATGGCGAAGGAAATGGCCATGCCAGTCGAGATGGTGTCCAATGTGTAGGCATTGCACAGTTCGTTCGCCTTGGCGATGGCGTGGAGATCCCCCACGCCGCAATTTGGGCCCAGCGATCCAACTGACTCATATTCCGGCCCACCATACACCGATGGCTCCCCATCGACCTGCACTTCACGTTTGCAACGGATGGCGCAGGCATAGCAGCTCCTCCGAGCTGTGAGTAGCTCACTTTCGTACACTTCCCATTTGATCTCGTCAACGTCCTCGAATGCGCCCTTCAAGAAGTTGCGAGTGGGGAGGATTCCGCCTGTGTTCAAGGCCTCCACCAGGCCTGGGGTGCCGGTGTTTTGCAGCCCCCAAGCTTGTGGATTCTCTTTGACCCGTTTGGCCAGGGTCCGTCCCAGAGAGAGCAGCGCCTGGGGATCTCGGGCGAATTCCTTGTAGCGAGTGCGCCCGCGCACGGCTACCGCTTTAAGGTTTTTGGAGCCCATCACTGCACCCATGCCGTTCCGCCCATTGAAATGGCGCAAATCGTTGGTGACAGCTGCATAGCGCACCAGATTCTCACCTCCTGGGCCGATTTGTAACACTCGGATCTTATTGTCGTCTAACTCTGTTCGGATGGCTTCCTGGGCTTCAGCAGCATTCTGCCCCCAGAGATGGCGCGCGGGACGAATCTCAACTTCACCATCCTGGATCCACAAATATACTGGCTCTGGCGACTTCCCTTTTACTACAATCGCTTCGAAGCCAGCCATCTTGAGTTCAGGTCCCCAAAATCCGCCTGCTTCCGATTCCCCGTAGGCATCGGTCAATGGCGAGCGCGCCGAAATTGTGAAGCGGGTCGCCGTCGATACAGGCGCGCCGGTCAATAAGCCATTAGCAATCACCAGGATGTTCTCAGGAGAGAGGGGGTCGACATTGGCTGGCATTTCAGTGAGTAAAATGTAACCGGCCAGGGCTTTGCCGCCTGGGTAGGTACGATAAAAGTCTTCGGAGATGCTCTCAATTTCCCAGGTGCATTGAGTTAGATCAACTCGCAAAATTTTGGCTGGTGTTCCATAGATCATAATGTGCCTCTTAGCTAGGTATAAATTTCTATATATTCGGGATAGTGGAAGCGGAATGTGGCATGAATCCAATCCGATCGTCTGGCTGAAGTTCCGCAAGAGCGGAATCTAGGGCAGCTTGTAAATCATCAACCGGATTGAGTAATAGCCTTTGTGCTAAATTTATATCCAGATCAGAGTATATCATCAGGCGGAATTTCAAGGCATCACGAGCAATTTGAAACGCCTTATGAGGGCCAATGCGAAATCCTTGGCGCACGAATTGCCGGATGACTTCATGATGGGATGTCTTCCCAATCATCCACTCGTCGTAATGTGGGCTGCCTGAGCCTTGAGAGCAGGAGGCGGTAAGGAGGATCGTTCCACCCGGCTTAGTTATCAGCGATGCGTGCCCAATTGCTTTTTGTGACTGATAAACATTGATATCCTTTGGGTAGCCGCCAGGGGAGGTGATCATTAAGGGGTATTTATTGCGAACGGCCACCTGGCTTGAATTTCGTGCAAGAGGGATTCCTGACTGCATTACCGAGACGGGGTCTCCTGCCAGAACATGGACGATGTTCTTATCTTGATTAAGGATGGCATTCAGTGCCAGGTGGACGCCCAAGCGACTGCCAATTTCTTCGATGTCCTGACGCGCTGGATTGCTATCATATGTACCTAATTGCGCATCAGGGTTGGTCATCAGGGCGTGATTGTGATTGATAGATTTGAGGCCCCCCAATCCAATGGCGGCGGTTTTTACCCCACCAGAGAATCCGACAAATTGATGGGGCTCGATATTGCCGACAACGATTTTTAAAACAGATTGATAATAATCTTTGTTGGTCCAGGTGGGGGTGCCATGTTGGGTATTTCCAAGAGAAATTAGGTTTTCTTCACTCTCTGAGTCGTGTGAGACGACCTGGTATCGGTTGAGTATGTTGGGAGGCAAAATCACAGGAAATTCAGCGGCTGTCATGGGGGGGTGAGTCCCAACTGCGATGAATATTGTAATTGCCTTGTCAGGGATGCCCAAGCTTTCTAGTTTCTTGAACAATGGCGGAAGCAGATGCTCGTGAGGGACCGGGCGCGTTTTGTCATTGACAGCGATTGCAACCGATTTTGCTCCCGAGAATGATGTCCAATCGAAATTTCCGAGTGGATTATCAAGCGCGTCTTCTACAGCTTGCAAAGGGTTCTTTGCAGCGGGTATTTCTAGTGGCTCAATGAGATCTACTGAAAAGCGGTCAGGAATATTAGCCTTTAAAATAGTTTGTCCGTAAGGGACGCAAATTTCCATAAGCAATAATCTGTTAAGTGGTCCTCTCGCTACGTTCGCTACTAACCTGCGGGAAGTTTTATCTGTGGTCTATTTTTTACTCCATCGGGTGGCATTCTCTAGTAATTGATTGGCTTGCTTCTGACTTTGGCAATCCACAACCACAAGCATCAAGCCAGCAGGGTTTAGTTCTTCGACCAATTTCTTGACATGCTGAACGCCGCAGTATAGATATACCGATTTACCGGCATCCTGGATGCGCTTCAAGAGCGGGATCCACTCAAAAGCAGGATCAGCACCGGCTCCAGGTACCCATTGAATGGCGTCGAGATGAGGCAAGGCTAAAAGCGAATCCAGATGCCGAATCGATCCGGGTCCATCGAGATGATAGATCGTACGCGGAACCATCTCAGACTGTTCAGCGATAAAGGGCAAGAAATACTCATCGAACATTTCATTTGAAATCAGATACGAAAAATCCGACTGTAAATCAGTGGCCGGCAGCTCAGACCAGATCCCCATCCAAAAGAAATACCCACCCGCCTGGTGGGTGATGGCTGTACTGGCCTGCCAATATTCGTACCAGGCTTGATTGAGTTCTGCCAGGGCAGGTTTGAGATGCTGAGGGTGATCGTAGAAATCCAACGCTAGTGTTTGGGTATCGCGCAATCTAGCCAGGATCTCAGTCGGACCGTTGAGATCCGGGACGCCCACGAAATAGCCGTCGCATTGATCTACGGCCGCTTTCATCAGCCTTTGAGACTTTTGCCAGATTGTGTTTTGTGGATCAAATTGGAAAGTCGAGCGTGAATTCCAGTCTGTCAAAATTGGGTGTGTCCAAACCGTATCCGTGTTCAAGAACTCCATTTGACAGCCCAGGTAAGCGGCAGTGATTGCTACCATTCTTCCGAAGACAGGATACATCACTGGGAAGGCCTCACCACCAAAAAATGTATTCGAAAGCTCTTCCTTCATCCGGGGAATGACCTGTTCGGGATCTAAGAACCAGGCTTCAACCTCTTCGGGGCTCAGGTCTTCCTGCACCTGATTCTGTTCAACAATCAATCTGCCAGGCACTTGTACCTGAATAACAACCCGGTCGAGCAACTCGCCGCTCCACCATGCTTCTACCCGGCGCTGGGCTTGTTCGATATCTGTTTTGTAGGTGTTCATAGAAGTCAATATCCGAACTCAGAATATTTTTCGAACGAAAGAAGCGTTCATTGCTGAACATTTAACTAAAGCGTGAGCCAATACTACAATTTCTACGCACAATTTCATTGGATATGA
>CAYTKR010000070.1:0-25917 GCA_964438295.1 uncultured Anaerolineales bacterium | reverse complement strand
TCAGTCAATTTTGCCTCATTTTTCTCAAACCACAAAAAACGGTAGAACTAGAAAAAGATCATTTCGATCTCCAATGACCTGGCATCGACTCTCGATCTGGATATTCTTTTAAAGCGCATTGTCGAGGCCGCGGCTGAACTAACAGAATCTGAGGCTGCCTCGATTTTGCTTTACGACGAGAGATTAGAGAGACTCTATTTTCAGGTCGCATCTCAATTTGACGACCCTCTCTTGCGGGGTCTCGAGGTGCCGGTTGAAGGCAGCATCGCGGGATGGATCGTCAAGAATCGCCAACCCCTGATCATCCATGACGCCGTGCAAGATGAACGCCATTACCAGCAAGTAGGCAAAGCAATCGGCTTTTCTACAAAATCGATTTTGGGTGTTCCGCTGATCGCTAAGGACAAAGTCAGCGGCGTACTGGAAGCCATCAACAAACAGAGTGGCGAATTTTCGCTGGAAGACCAGGATGCCCTATTCACCCTGGGGGCGCAAGCCGCAGTTGCCATCGAGAATTCTCGCCTATTCCAGCAATTCGATCTGATTTCTGAATTTGTTCACGAGTTACGAACCCCATTGGCGTCCTTACGAACAGCGACGCACCTCTTAACCCATCCTGAGATCGACGAAGCAAAAAGGGATCAACTCGCAAAAAATATCCAGCGAGAGACCTCTCGTTTGGCTGATATGTCCACTGATTTCCTGAACGTCGCCCGGCTTGAATCGGGGCGCTCCCAATTTCATGTCGAACCTTTCAACATCAGCAATCTGCTCCACGAGTGCTTCCAACTGATCATCGACCAAGCCGAGGAAAAAGGGTTGTTCTGTAATATCGAGGTCCCAAAAGATCTCCCTACTATTCAAGGGGATTGCGACAAAATCAAGCAAGCGGTACTCAATCTTCTGAGCAATGCCATCAAATACACTCCACAAGGAGGCAGATTGATGCTCAAAGCTGGATTGCACTCCGATTGGGTCCATGTTGAAATCAGTGACACGGGGATAGGGATCCCGCCTAAATATCAGAACAGAATGTTTAGCAAGTTCTTCCGGGTGCCAGGGTCTGAACGCCACGCTCAAGGGACAGGCTTGGGTCTCTCAATTGTCAAGCGTATCATCGAAGGTCACGGGGGCGCGATCGACTTCCAGAGCGAGGTAGATACAGGCACAACCTTCAATATGCGGTTTCCAATAACTCCTTGAATCACGCCCTATTTTTATTATCAACCTTCTCCATAGATAGCAACACTTTTAACGCCCCAGGTTGTGCGGCGCGCTCGAAGGCCTGCAATCCATCCACAAGAGGATAGCGGGCGGAAATCAAGGGGCTTGGATCCACATCTCCGCTTTCCAAGGCGCGTATCGCCGGTTCGAAAGGTCCGCAGCGCGAGCCAATGACTGTCAGCTCGTCCACGACAATCGAGGAAAAGTTCACTTGAAGGTTGTCCGCGTAGGTGCTCTTGACAACCAAAGTGCCACGCGGCCGAAGGGCACAACGGGCCATAGAAAACCCTGCTGGACAGCCGGTTGCATCAACAGCGATATCCACTTCCTTTTCTTTTACGTCGCTTTCAGCGATGACCCTAATTTGGCGATCGATCAGAATTTTGCGCTGGTCGTCATGTCGAGCAACGACTTGCAGGTCACATCCTGTCAAAGCGAGTGCCTGCGCGACCAATTGTCCCAAACGTCCCGCACCCACCACCAAAACCCTATCAGTGGGTTTAATTTCGATTTGCTCGAGAATTTCAAACGCGGCTGCGATAGGCTCGACGAAGACAGCCTTTTCATCTGGAACCGAATCGGGCACAGCATGGAGATTTTCCAGAGGGAGTGTGAGATATTCAGCAAAGGCGCCATGATGGCTTTTGATCCCCAATACGGAGCGGTTTTCACAATGCGTAGACCTTCCAACCAAACAGGTTTCACAACGGCCACAGACGATATTGATCTCCCCGACGACGCGTTTCCCTCGCCAACTGGGATTTCCGGGAGCAGCCAAAACCTCACCAACAAACTCGTGCCCCAATATTCCCGCAAAGGGATAATACCCTTTGACCAATTCTAAATCCGTGCTGCAAATCCCAGCCATGCGCACGCGAATCAAAACCTCTCCCGTTTTGGGTTGAGGATTGGGGATCGTATTCCGGATGCTCAGCTCCTGATTTTCAAGCCAGATTGCTTTCATAGAAATAATATATCTGCTCCAATCAAAATTATAAATTACCTCTAAGGCCCAAAGACTGGAAGAATCGCAAAGAAATCATTAATTGGTTCTCCAGGAATTGCCAGGGGGTAGCACGGAAGTAAACCGTTAGCCCAAACTGTCATGGCCGTCGGCCCGCCTTTGGCGGGAGCGAAGAATCTCCAAATTTGTCACTCAAAGAGAGAGATTCTTCGTCACTGCGCTCCTCAGAATGACGGTTCTGCGACAGATTTCAATGTCCACGTTTAAGTAACATCCTACCTACCAGGGTGATCCCCCAGATTTATTGATTATTATGATTCAGGTTGAATCAGATTTTCCGGGAACGGGACAAAACCCAATATCGTCCCGGGATGTTTGTCAGTCATCAACAAGAAGCCCAGGTCATCTAATCGAACTATTCCTTCCCAGTTGCGTGCAATATTACCATCCATAAGTTCTAGATAAATTGGAGGATGATCTGAAGTAAGAATGCCGTCGGCTGTGAACTTAAATTCCACCAATCGCTCGACATGTTTTGATTCAACATGGCTTTCACCAATGCCATGTTCAACCCCAATCTGGTCTTCTGCAGGGTCAAGTTTTCGTCGATCCCCGGAGAACAGGAAATTAATCGCCCAGAAACGCCCTTGAGCGTCAAGGGCAGTCACATCGGTGATACGATACTCAATCGTAGGGAAGTCGATCAAACCATCTGGGGAGAGGTCGAAGCGAAATGCATGACCAACTGGCTGGGGGTTGACATTTGCCCCATTGGCCTCATACAAGGTGATCAGCCGCTCTGCGTCTTCGAGAATCAGGATGGCTTCATCGGAGTAATTATCTAACCCTGTCTGAGGTTGGATCTCTTGCACAGTATCCAAATCAAGTCGCACTGAGCCCAAATCTGGTTGGATTTCGCCAGTAACCAGATAGCCCTGCATGCCCTGTCTTGTTTCTGCCTCGATGGTCAGGAATACCTGCTCGCCGCTGAACGCGATCGCTTCATACCCCTCATATCCAGCAATGCTCTCACCTATCATTTGATCCACAAATGGGATCACCGAGGGCTGGAGTGGCTCCGTCGATGCGTCATCAAGAAAAGCTAGAATGTCTTCCTTTGGGATCGCAAACAAACTACCCCCTTCATCCGTTGGGAACAACTCTGGATATTGAGGCAATATGACTAATGTGTCACCATACCAGGCGATACCGGAAATCTCTGCCTTTCTTAAAGCTACTTCTCCTGAAATGGGAATGACCTCGACAGGAATTTCATCTAAAATGGTCGAGCTTGATACCACCGGAGAAGCATCACCACAAGCAACCATGCTGACGCTGGAAAAAGCTAGCAGAAACCACAAGCTTATTTGATAGACCATCTAACGCGCACCTTTACGGCCGAATTGCCGCTCCAAAAGATCTACGGATAGATGGATCATCGTGGGTCTGCCATGCGGGCAAGTACGGGGTGATTGGCTGGCCTCCAGATCGCGCAACAGCGCCTCTTGCTCCTCTCGCGAGAGCACTTGCCCGCCCTTGACGGCTGCGCGTTTACAAATTCGCGCAATGATCTTCGATTCGATGGCGTCTTTCAAGGGTGTTTCATCTTCTTCGAAATCTTCGACAACCACTCGCAGCGCGGCAGCAGGATCCAAACCGGATAAAAGGGCTGGTATCGCTCTGACCAAAAAAGTCCCACGCCCAAAAGGTTCGACCTGAAAGCCCAACTTAACCAAGACGGAAAGCTGTCCATCAAGCAGGTCTGCACTGGCAAGGGGCAACTCCACTGAGACGGGTTCCATCAGTTGCTGCGCGGGGATGTCATCGGCGCGTTGGGCCTGGAAGCGCTCGAATAACACTCGTTCGTGGGCAGCATGTTGGTCGATAAGATACAGCCCATCGGGCCCCTCCGCAACCAGGTACGTTGCACCCACTTGTCCGACAAGACGAAGGAGTGGCACGGCAACCTCTGGAAACGATTGTTGCACATCCTGGTCGGGAATTGGTTGGCCACTGACCTCTGACGGCTGACCGCTCCCTGCGCTCTGATCTCCACTCATATCCCAGGCAGGGTCGTTCTCGCCTCGCGCCGTGCTTCTCCCAAAAAAGGGCTCGCTCCAGCGGATGCGTTCACTCATCTGCTCTATCTCAGGCACTGGCGTATGGGCCAGCAGAGCCTGACGCACAGCGCGCCCAACCCCACGGAAAACTTGCTCACGATCGCGGAAACGGACCTCAGCTTTGGTAGGATGTACATTGACATCCAGGGTGTCAGGGGGCATATTCAAGAAGAGGGCTGCTATGGGGTACCGTCCTACCATCAACATGGTATGGTAAGCCCTGACAAGCGATGTTGTCAGAGAAAAATCTTGAACGGGGCGTCCATTGACGAAGAACAGGATTTCTCGCCGGTTTGAACGCGTCACGGATGTGGGGCTGATAAAGCCAGTTATCTCCAAATCATCGTACTGAGCCAGAACCTCGATCATTTTCCGGGCAATCTCAGCACCATAGAGCGCAGCCAGCACCTCGCGTCGATCACCGTTTCCGCTGGTCTGCAAAACTTGTCGATTAGCCTGTCGCAACTGAAAACGTACCTCAGGATATGCCAGGGCATAATGAGTCACCAGCGTGCTAATATGCCGACGTTCGGTGCGATCGCTCTTCAGGAATTTCAAGCGAGCCGGAACGCTATAGAACAGGTCCTCGACCCGTATGATTGTCCCTGAGGGTGTCCCCAGGGGTGTGGGAGGCTGAGCTTTGCCGGCATCGACACGCAACACCATACCCATCTCTGCCTGGCGGGTCCGGGATGTGATTGTCATCCGGGAGACGGATCCAATCGAAGCCAGCGCTTCACCCCGAAAACCCAATGTTGCAATCCGAAACAAATCATCGGCCGTGCTGAGTTTGCTGGTGGCATGACGAGCGACCGACAGCACCAAGTCATCAGCGGCAATACCTGATCCATCGTCGGCGACCTCAATCAATGTTTTGCCAGCCCCATCAACTTGAATTGAGATATGGCTGGCACCCGCATCCAGGGCGTTTTCTACCAGCTCTTTGACCACCGAGGCCGGGCGCTCGACGACTTCGCCGGCCGCGATTTGAGAAGCAATTTCATCGGGAAGGATATTTATGGGCATAGGGGTCACCACAGGAAATTATAGCACCAGATACATCTTGATTTCTTTCTCCATTATCGGGTCTTTGGGAATTGCCGGGGTGCTCCCCCTTGCGATACAACCAGGAACATGTACAATTCTAGACATGAAGTTTCATACCGTCTTCTTTGATCTTGATTCTACGTTATACCCAGAATCAAACGGCATGTGGGGGGAGATACGCCAACGCATCGACCTGTATATGCACGATCGCTTGGGGCTTTCTCACGAAGAGATCCCGGCTTTGCGCCATGGATATTTCGTAGATTATGGCACAACGTTACGCGGCCTGCAGGCAAACTTCGACATTGACCCTCAAGATTACCTGGACTTCGTCCATGATCTACCCCTGGATGACTACCTGAAGCCAGAACCGAATCTTCGCCAGATGTTGCTCAGCATCCCAAACCAGCGCTGGATATTCACGAACTCAGATATCGACCACGTTGAAAGAGTGCTCAACAAAATGGAGATACATGATTGCTTTGATGGAGTCGTCGATGTTTGGGCAATGGATCCCTATTGCAAACCTTTTCCCGAAGCCTACCAGAGAGCCCAGGAGTTAGCGCGTGTACCTGATCCCCGCGAGTGCGCGTTTTTAGACGATTCGGTCCTCAATTTGGCCCCCGCTCACGCGGCTGGATTCTTCACCATTCTGGTCGGAGAAAACGGATTCCACCCCAGTGTGGATCGCGCGATTGAAGACATCTTTGCCTTGCGAGAGGCGGTACCCGAAATTTGGAATTGATGTTGGCATGTGCGATTCGTAATCCTGGTGGAGATTAGTGCATCGTTAAGCTATTACACCGTAAAGGAAATATGCGCATATTTTGCTGTGACCGGTCTCCCGATCGAGTCACTCCGGCGCGGTCAGGAGACCTACCAAAGCTCAAAAAGGAAAAATTTTAGATACGTAGTTTACAGTCTACTATTCTTGGAAAAAATGGTATTCAGAAAAAAGCCTATTCCGCCTACCCTCACCCCTAGCTCCTCTCCCAGAGGGATAGGGGAAGCCGAAGTGAACGCTAGATGAACGATAAACTGATATCAATACAAGAAGCGGCAGAAAATGTGAAGAGCGGTGATATGCTTGCGCTGGGCGGGATGACGCTCTATCGCCGGCCAGTTGCTTTTTGCGTCGAACTGGTTCGTAGGTTCCAAAAACATCAAAATCCCCAAGCGCTGACCCTGTTCGCCTTCACTGCAGGATACGAGAGCGATCTACTGGTCGGGGCAGGAATGATCGAGCGCGTGCGCAGTTGCTACTTTGGACTGGAAATCTTTGGGCTGGCTCCGATGTTCACGTACTACGCCAACCGCGGGGAGATCGAGATCATGGAAGAGTCTGAGGCCAGTTTAGCCTTCGGGCTGCGCGCCCAAATGGCTGGAATCAGCTTTACGCCTGGACGAGGCTGGCTGGGCACAGACCTACCCAAACTGCGGCCTGATGTTCGCACCATTATCGATCCCTATCAGGGGGAAGAGTTAATCGCCTTTCCAGCTATTAAACCGGATGTCGCAGTCATTCACGCCCTGCGCGCTGACAGGGATGGCAATGCACAGATTGGCAAGAACAAAGGCGTTGACGAAGAACTCAGCCTGACCGCCGAAACTGTGATAGTCACAACAGAAGAGATCGTCCCCGAGCTCAATGAAGCCGACCTGGTAGCACCACTGGTCGATGCTGTCGTCCATGCTCCAGAAGGAGCCGCGCCAACCTCATGTCACCCACTTTATCCATTAGCTGGGGAATCGATTTTGGCCTACACGGAACAGGTCAGCGACCCAGAGAGTTGGGCGATGTATTTCTCTAGCATTCCTTCGTAACTGAGTATGAGGACTCCGGAAAGTCCTTTAATTTTCTGTCAGGCCGCAGGCCCGCCTGCCCGTAGGGCCGCAAAGCGTGGCGTGAACCCCGCAGGGCTGAAGAATCTCTGCCTAAAGAGCAGGAGACTCTTCGCTCGCCTACGGCGTGCCTCCCGCAGCTCAGAGTGACCGCCGAAAGCGTTCAGACACTTTCCGATAAATACTTTAGGACTTACGCAGTTCATCGAGAAAATGGCTGGGAATGGGGGGTGGGAGCGTAGCCCCCACCCCCCATTCCCAGCCCAATCCGCTTTAAGCGCGAAATTCCTTTACTTAAAGGATTCTATCGGGAAAAGGTATTAAAAAATCTAAATATCTCTCATACATCTTGTTTACATTGCGTTTAGGTTCCACTAATCTTGCTATGATAAGGTAATTGTATTCTCGGGCCATTTTGGAAGCTGAGCTTATGCCCCGCGAAGGCCAGAGATGAATTGAAATTTTTCGAAATATTGAACACCAGTTCAGGAGAACAGGATGAAAAGAAGTGTACAAATACGGTTTGGCATAATCCTTGTTGTCATCTTATTGGTTGGAGCGAGTCTGGCCTGCCTGGCAGCTGCCCCATTCCTACCCCAGACAGCAAGCACTGCGGTTGTCGATAACTCCGTTACGACTCAATCAGAAGCATTATCTGATCAGGCAGTTGAGCCGTCGGCCGAGGAACTGCCCCCTGGCCATCCACCTGTCAGTGAGGGAACATCCGTTGCTATTCCTTCGGGCGAGCTCGACGAGCTCTTTGCCCCATTTTGGGAGGCTTGGGACATCGTCCACGAACAATTTGTCGACCAACCTGTCGATGACGAGGCTTTGATGAACGGCGCAATCGATGGCATGATTAACGTTTATGAACAGGCCACGAACACTACCTACGAGTCACTGCCCGTCCCTGACGGTGATCAAACTGGCACCCCTGCCGAATTAGAAGATCTCTTCATCCCCTTCTGGGAGACCTGGGCTTTCGCGCACAAACCTGATGACCAGGCGCTCGTTTATGGCGCGATCCGTGGAATGTTAGATGCGTTGGACGACCAGCATACATCGTACATGGATCCTGACGCTTTCACGCAAGCCAATATCCCCCTAGACGGTACATACGAAGGCATCGGCGCCTGGGTTGATCCCAACCAGGAATACTTGACGATTATCAGCCCGATGTCGGGTTCTCCCGCTGAGGAGGCGGGGCTGCTCCCCGGCGACGAAATCGTCGCCGTAGACGGAGATGATATGACCGGCATCGATGGCAACTTGGTCATCCGCCGTGTGCTTGGCCCCGCAGGATCAAAAGTCATTCTGACCATCCGGCGAGCGGGAATCGAGGAATTTTTTGATGTCGAGATCACTCGGGCCACGATCACCATCCCTAGCGTTGAACATCGTATGTTGGATGACGACATCGCATATATTCAGTTGTTCAATTTCGGAGAAGATACGCACCAAGACTTGCGCAATGCGCTTGAGGCACTCCTCGACCAAGACCCTGTTGGCCTGGTCTTCGACTTGCGCAACAATGGCGGCGGTTTCCTGAACACTGCGATCGATATCACTTCTGAGTTTATCGGCGACGGCGTTGTGATGTATGAAGAGTACGGCGATGGCAATCGCGACACCTATACTGCCGACGGCGAGGGTCTTGCTACTGAGATTCCTCTGGTTGTCCTGATCAATGAAGGAACTGCCTCTGCATCAGAGATCGTCAGCGGTGCCATCCAAGATTATCAGCGCGCTCCGCTTGTGGGAACGACTTCCTTCGGGAAAGGTTCAGTCCAAAATTGGATCCCACTGAGTAACGACCAGGGTGCGGTGCGCATCACCATTGCCCGCTGGCTGACTCCCAACGAACGACAAATCCATCAAATTGGACTGGAACCTGATTACCCCCTGGCGACCATTCCGCAGGCTGCCATCGACGAGGGTTTCGACATCGAATCTTTTGGTTTACCTCTAGATCAGGTGATCATTCTCAGTGAGGAAGATATCCAGGAAGGGCGCGACCCTCAATTAGAGAAAGCCGTAGAGGTGTTATTGGAAATCGTTAAACGATAAAAAATATCTCGTGTTGGCTAATCGAAAAGGATAAAAATGTTCTTTTTCAACCCGTACTATATGCTCTTTATGGCTCCGGCCTTCATATTGACTATGCTGGCGCAGCTCTATGTCAATTCGACATATCGCAAGTGGCAGCGCGTTCCAGCTTCCAGCCGGATCAGTGGCGCTGAAGCCGCTTCACGTCTGACTCGTTTCGCGGGCCTCTACGATATCGATATTCAGACCACGCGCGGCAATCTGACAGACCATTACGACCCACGCTCCAATGTGCTAAGACTCTCCCAGGGCGTCTACCAGGGAAATTCAGTAGCATCGCTGGCCATCGCAGCGCACGAATTAGGGCATGCCCTGCAAGACCAGGATGAGTATTTTCCACTGCGCTTCCGCAGTATGCTGGTCCCCGTGGTCAATATCGGTTCCTATTTAGGCTGGATCTTGATCATGATCGGCCTTTTCCTGCGGATGACCGACCTGGCCTGGTTGGGTGTGCTGGTCTTCTCAGGTGGAGCGATCTTCTCCTTGGCGACTCTGCCCGTTGAGTTGAACGCCTCGGCCCGGGCCAAGGCCCTGCTGACGAACTCGGGGCTGATCCGCACCGAGGAGGAGCAACGTGGCGTCAATGCGGTGCTCAACGCCGCCGCCCTGACATATGTAGCCGCGATCTTCACTGCCATATTGCAGTTATTGTATTGGGCTTCATTGGTTGCAGGGATCGGCGGTAGACGAAGATAAGGTGAGGAAATTTCTGGGGATAGGGGGTGGGGATGAAGCCCCCACCCCCTATCCCCAGCAAACCACACTTCAAGGCTCTCAACATCTCGGCGGTAAAAAGTTTTTTCAATGTCCGGCAAACGAGTTTTCTACGTATTTGTACTCATCTTAGTAGCAGGGATCTCAGCCCTGGGTGGCGCTTTAGCAGGTGGTATTGCAGTATTCTCCGCGATCCAAGACCAACCAACCCCGGTGGTGGTTGCCCCCATCGCACCCCCAGCCACTCCCGAGACGGTTACCCAGCAAATAGTGACCTTGGAGATAGACACCGCCGTTACCCAGGCCGTCGAGCAGATCGGTCCGGCCGTGGTCACTGTAGTAGGCAGCGTCCCCGGCCAGCAGACCTTCTTCGGCCGCAGCGCTGATCGACCCGTCAGCGGAAGTGGAGTATTCATCTCGCAAGAAGGCTATGTGCTAACGAACAACCATGTCGTAGAAAGCACTTCAGAAGTCGCCGTGATCCTAGCCGATGGCACCCAAATCTCTGCTGAGATTGTAGGCACCGATCCATTTTCTGACCTAGCCGTTCTGAGGGCAGAGGGGAATGTCCCGGCAATTGCGCAACTGGGCAACTCGGATGGTTTGCGCCCTGGCGAAACCGTGATCGCCATTGGCTCACCGCTGGGGGATTTCAAGAACACGGTCACCGCCGGTGTGGTTAGCGCCACGGAACGCAGCATTGAAGTCGACCAAAACTATTTGATGGAAGGCCTGATCCAGACAGACGCCGCCATTAACCAAGGTAACTCCGGCGGACCGCTGGTCAATCTGGCTGGCGAAGTGGTTGGTATCAATACTTTGATCGTGCGCGGTGGCTCGTATGGCAGCGCAGTAGCTGAAGGGCTTGGGTTCGCGATCCCATCGAATACTGTACTCGCGGTCTCCAAGCAACTGATCGAAAAGGGGTATTTCTCCTACCCCTATCTGGGGATCCGCTACCAGTGGTTCACAGAAAATATCGCCCATACTTATGATCTGCCTGTAAATCAGGGTTTGTATGTTTCGGGCGTCGAACCTGGGTCTCCGGCAGGCAAGGCTGGATTACAGGAGGGCGACATTATCACCCATATGGGCGACCAAAAATTGGATGAAGACCACCCCTTTATCAATGTGCTCTATACCTTCTCCCCCGGAGATTCCACAACGCTGACCGTAGTTCGAAATGGGGGCAACCAAGAGATCGCAGTGACATTTGGAGAACACCCCACACCTTAAACCCTTCACCATAAATGCTGTACCCTCACCCACCATCGTTTCGCTACAGTTTCCCCTCTCCCAGTGGGAGAGGACTGAGGATAGTATATTTTGAAATAAAGCATTCAGGGGCTGGATACTTCCTCTAACGTAAGGGTGTAAGCGCCGTAGCTTAGCTCATCGTACCCGCGCGCGACGATAATATATGGGCCAGTTTCTTCCAACGTGTAAAATGAGATCATGGCATTCAGGTCGCCTCCGCTATCGTCATCTTCGGCAAGCGTCCCAACACCTTGTGGCACAATAATTAGATAGGGATCAAGAAAGCTCTTATCCCGTTCCATAAAAATCGAGACTATCTGTCCGGCCTCTCCCTCAAACTGCCAGGCTTGATACCCACCCAGCTCAATCACCCCCGAAACCGAATCACCAAAGTTGATTTGCCTAAGATAGCCGTACTGGTCTACGGCACGAAAATTGGCATTTGCCTGACTGACATCTTCAAGATTGGCGAAATATACTCCCCGCCTGACCAATTCATTGACAACAACCTTCTCTGGAACTAGATCCATTGATGGAACTAGTTCTGCTACTTTCTCAAGCCGTTCAAAGGCGAAATCGATCTGGTCAGCTCGGATAGCGTTCAATGCCTCCAAGATCATTCCAATCTCTTTTGGAAGCTCATCTGGCAATGAATCGATCCCAAGATCCGCAGAGAGCAGCGAATAGACCATGGCCATTTCAAGGTTGATTTCAAGGCCTGGGTCGTAGCTTAACACTTGCTGCAATATATCCCAGGCTTGAATAATTTCACCATACCCAACCAGGTCGCGCGCATGGTACACCATCATTTGGGCAACAAGTCTTTCAGGGCTTATCTCGATTTCTGTGTCCATTCCCAATGTGGGGTTGTACTCCATTGCTACTCGGAAAATTACCAGTGCTTCATCAAATTTACCTTCGAGTACACGTTCATACCCAAACTCTCCCAGTAAGATGCCAGCTTCTTCTCTAAGAGAATCGTCTTCAGTGGCCGCCTCTTCAAACAAAGCCAAAGCCTCGTCGATCAAACCCTCTTGTAGATACTGACTCCCTTTTGAAAAGGCTACCTCTGCCCGCGGATTTATATCCAGGTCTGGATTAAAATCAAGTGCTACTTGCAAGATAACCAATGCTTTGTCGAAATCTCCAACCACAAGCATTTCCCGTCCTATACCAAGAATAAGCCCGGACACTTCCTTACTTAGTGAAGGATCTAATTCGACTGCCTCCCGCAAGGAAGGCAGCGCTTGGTCGACCAGATCATCTTGAAGATAAGCCTCCCCCAACATATAGGCCAATTGCGCTTGGGGGATGATCTCTAAGCTTGGGTCATGCTCGTCCAAAATCTGCAAGACAGCCAAGGCATCGTCAAGCATCCGCTGATTAATCAATTCATCCACCACAGAAATATCTGGTGGAACCGTTGAGCAAGTTTGACGATATTCCTCATCATCAACAAAATAGGTTTCCCATTCGGAATAGGTAAAATTGCGTGAGACATAATTACACGCTATCTGCTCAATATCCTCGAAATTGACTTCCCACCTTCGCAAAGTACCATCCGCCCCTCCAGCAATCACATATTTGCCAACATCATCAAAAACGATGCTCGAGATTGGTGTTTGGTGACCACGCAAGGTGCCACGTTCTGCACCTTCGACATTTCCCTGAGTAGCTTGCTGGACATCCCAAAGTCGCAAATTGCCATCTTCGCTCCCCGAGGCAAGCCACTTTCCGTCCTGGCTGAATGCCAGCGTTGTCACGCCGCGAACGTGCCCGCGCAAAATAATTGGATCTGTATCCAAATCGTTCATATTCCACAATCGAACGGTCCCGTCATCGCCTGTAGAAGCTAGCCACAACCCATCCGGACTGAAGGCGAGATCTCTGATATCTCCCTCATGAGCCCAACGCGATCTGAAGATCAAGGAAAGATCAGACACATCCCTCAATTCGATAAAATAGTATTCCACAGCATAGGCCAATAAGTTGCCATCTGGGTTGAATGCAGCTGCATAGGACCATATGTATTGATCCATTCGTTGCGGCGTCTTAGCTTCTTCCATTCCCCAAACCCTGTAATAACCCTCATCATCAACGAATGCGAGCAGTTCGTGATCATTGCTGAAAAAGGCTGCAATGATCTTCTCATTAAAATCCGGAATTTTGCGCTCCGTATCGGTCAAATCCATCAGATCCCACTCAAGGATAGAACCATCGTAGCCCACAGCAGATAATGATTGTTCGCTCTCGTTGAGAGCAATCCCCACGATTTGATCTGAACTCCCATGCAAGATGCCATATTCGCCATCCTCGATGCCTGCCCACAGGCGCGCAGTGCCGCTTTCACTTTTGGTGAGGATTCTGCTGTCTACGGGATGAAAACTGGCCGAGGTGAAATTCTCCGAATCATCCTGCAAAATCGCCACAAGGAACGCCTGCCCGGTTTTATTCAGTGTGGCAATATCCCATAAGCGTACAGTCTGGTCGTTATCGATCACTGCCACCAACGTTCCATCTGGGCTGAAAATCGGAGGATATAAAGTGAACGAATCGGATCTCAATGTTGTGATCCATTTGCCACCCAAATCCCATAAGTGTACTATTCCTTGATCAGAAACAGATGCCACCCATTTACCATCTGGGCTAAATTTTGCAGTATGCAGGTAGAATTCTGGTTCTTCTATCACCGCAATGAGTTGGCCCTGATCATCCCAAAGCCGGATAATGCCATCATCACTGGTGGTCAACACAATTGCTCCATCAGGACTGAACGAAGCATCTTCGATGCTAAACTCGGGGCTGTTAATTGATGCCAATTCATTGCCGGATGAATCGTAGAGAAATGCCGTGCCATCATCTGCGGTGGTCAGGAGGCGATTCCCATCTAAACTAAATTCAATCTTATAGACGAAGTCAGCCTGTCCCTCCAGTGTAGCAAGGGTTTCCCCCTCGAGGTCTTTTATGAAAGCTTTTCCGCTTGCATCAACGAGGGCAATTTTTGCGCCAAGAGGATCAAAAGAAATGGCATAGCAATCGTCTAATACCCCAAAGAGTGCTGGCGAGGCTATTTCATTGCCATCACGATCCCACAGCAACACAGTGCCATTCTCGTAGTGTGCGTAGATCAACGATCCATCTGGGCTAAATTCAGCAGAGACAATCCAATCGTCGCCTTCTTCGATGGCAAATTGGAAATCGCCATCGATCGTCCAAACCATCAGTGCTTCATTATCGATGACAGCAAGGATTCTCTCCCCATCGGGACTAATACTAGCATCGTCTATCCAATGATCAGCACCAAATTCCTGAAAACTTTTCCCGATACTTGCCAACTGCCAAAGTCGAAGATTGCTGCCATCACCAGCTGAAATCAGGCGCTTATCACTAGAGTCGAAAAGCAGCGAATTCACGCCTTCCCCCTGACTGAGGATAAAATCCTCTCGACGAGTGAATTGAATTGTTTGGCGGAGTGCATTTTCGGATTCAATCGTGCGAGCTAAACGGACAGCTTCGATAGAAAGCAAAAGGCTAAGTTGCGGATCAGTCTCCAAATTTTCGATAGCAACCGCAGCGAGTTGGTTTGACCTGATGATGTTATAGGCGGCTTTTACTTTCTTCAACGCCAATTCGGCCTCTACACGAGCTTTCTCCTCATCAGATGTGGCAGTTTCCGCAATTTTTTGTGCATTCTCAGCTTCAGCGGCCTTGGTAAGGGCAAATTGCGCCGCAAATTCAGCATCCGCCTGAGCAATGGATTTTTCATTGCTTTCAATTCTGGCATTTCGGAAACCAAGCGAAGCCAAAAATGCTAGGATCAAGGCAATGACTACTGCAAAGATCAAGTAATTGGCCCGTTTGCGAAGTTGTGAGGCCGCCATCTCTTGCGCTTTTGCGTACGTTTCCGCTTCTTCTCGGCGCTGTTTTTCTATTTGGCGACGCGCTTCAGCCTCCTGGGCAAGTTTCTGAGCGCTTTTGGCTTCTGCTTCTTCTCGCGCCAGACGCTCTGCTTCTTCGAGTTCCTTCTCATGTTCCAATTGAAGCTTTTCTTTTTGGATGGGCGGGATCAACCACTCATTAGACAACTCATAAAAATTTGTTCCGCGTCGGTTGGTCTTATGCACCAAGCGGCGAATCTCCAAAAAACCAAGCGCCTCAGATAATTCAATACCACCTAGTAGTTTTCTCAGCGAGGGTTCGCTAACGATGTCGCGTGTACCTGCTTCCGTGATCAAAGTGCCCAACACCTGCATGACTCGATAGCGCAAATCAGACTCCAGGTTCTCGACCTCAGATTTCAGGAAACCCTCGATGATACCCTTTACTTCTTCTTGTAATCGAAATTCCTCTTCAGTAATTTCTGATACCTGGAGAGCATACTCGTCCCAAAGGCGCCGGCAAACAATCTGAACTTCGGTTAGGCGAATTTCTTCGCCGGCGGCACGCTGCTCAAATTGTGCGAGGATTTTTTTCGCCAATTTGGACCCCAATTCAGATGGATATCGTCCAGGGTGCTCAACAAACGGGCCACGGATGGCTCGCTTCACCTGGTCTCCATCCAACGGCGTTATGCGCAAATATTGATCAGGCAAATCTGGGAAACGCTTGAATAAGGGATTGAGTTTGGCCAGGTAATCTTCCCTTAAGGCGATGAGCACTTTTACCGGGAGATTATCATCTCTGATCAACCCTGTCAGCATTTCGAGAATTTTTGCCTGGCACTCCTTTGCATCCTGGGGATTTTGGTCTGCTGAATCACCTTCAAATAAGGTAACCCATTCCTCGAATTGATCGAAGATCAACAAGGGTTGGTATTGTTCTGCTTTTCGATGTACCAAGTCCAGGAATTCCTCAACGGCTAGCACAATGCGAGGTTCAGGATCATCATCAGAAGCAAAGATCGAGGGCAAGAAAGGTGTTTTCACGACGCCGAACTCTGATATGCGCTCGATAATGATTTCCTGCCCCGCCTTTGGCTGGACCCTGATACGTTCAGCCTGATAACCCTCCTGCATAGCCATGGGAATCAAACCTGCATTGATCAATGACGATTTGCCCAAACCTGAATCTGCATACAGCAAAACACCCCGGTACATGACAACCAGGCGTACCAGGGCGCGGGCTTCCTTCTCTCGGGCGAAGAACACATTGCGCTTAGAGTAGCTGAAAGGATCAATTCCGGGATAAGGAGCAGAGGGGAGATAGGGCTTTTTCTCAGTCATAATTCGAACTCCTCCCCGATCACTTTCTTATACATCCAGGGGGCAAAAGACCATAGGTCCTTGGTGACAAATGTGACAAAACCGCGCTTATCTTGCCAGACTTTCAAAATAAGTGGGTCTGGGTTGCTATCCACAGAGAATGATTTCGCGTATTCGACAGGATCAACACGCCAGCGCAAAGTCAAGAATAACAGGCGCAGGTTATAGTCACTCAGGCTGTAACCCACAAACAACGTCGGCCACATCTTCATTCGATATCGAACTGTTTGGGGAACTGGATGTTTGGTTTCTTTATCCGACATTCGCTGGATGAATTTGATATAGTCTTCGTCAGTAATTACAATCGATTCACGCCGGGTTAGATCACCGTGCATTTTGAACACCAAAGGTTCTTTCTCCGTTGGATCGTCCATCATATCCGCAGTTGGCTTGTCGGTGGAAGGATCGTAAACATAAAGATGGGGAGTTTTGCCGTGTTTCTGTAGAGCAGCTTCTAGCAATTGATCGTAATTTGTGGTGACGATGATCTTGAAAGGCAGCGCGGCCAACATTTCGAGAGCCGGAGATGGCGCTTTCCCCTCAATGAGGTGCGTTTCCAATTCATCCACCAATTCTTTGCGACCAAGGGTTGTCTCGAAACACAAAGACACTCGCTGCAGATTGCGCGGCGATTCGTCTGGAAATTGTTCATCAAAGCCACAACTGCAAACCAGCCTCTCGGCCAGGTCGCCCCCTAAAGGAACTCGCTGCCCCTCAGGATGTAAAATTTTTGAATCATTTGGAGGTGGGGCGTGAACACCCGCGCCCATAAAGAGTACACATTTCCCTTTTTTGATCTCCCCCACCAGGTTTTCCAAGGCTTTGCGGATCGAAATATCAGTTTGATTCATAACATCCCCTCCCCAAGAATGTCTTTTGCTAAACTGATGTGACAACGCTGAGAGAAAGAAGTTTAGCCCCCCAGTTGCTTTCGAACTACAAAAAATATTTTAAGGTATATTCAACATTCCGTCAAACGAATTTCGCTCCGTATTCGCCTTCGAGAATTTTCATTAAAATATCTACCACCCTTGGATCAAAGTGCTTACCAGATTGCTCACGAATGTATTCGAGAACTTTCTCCTCCGACCAGGCTTTACGGTAGGGGCGATCTGATAACAAGGCACCCCAAACATCGACAACCGCAAAGATGCGCGCAGGCAATGGAATCTGCTCACCTTTTAGGCCGCGAGGATACCCGCTACCATCCCACTTCTCGTGATGGTAATGGGGGATGTCTAACGCTGGACGCAAATAGGGTATCGGAGAAAGCATCTCGAATGCAAATAATGGATGTTGGCGCATAAGTTCCCATTCTTGTTCATCCAACGGACCGTCTTTCTGGAGAATATAGTCTGGAATGCCCATCTTGCCGATATCGTGCAACAGTGCCCCACGGCGTATGTGTACCAATTCCTGATCCAAGATCCCCATTTCCTGGGCGATCTTCACCGTAAGTTCCACCGCCTGCCGACTGTGACCCTCCGATTCCTCTTCCCGATATTCCAGCGCACGCGCCCAGCCCTCTAGTGTGCTGTCATAAGCCAGGGCTAGATCCAGGTTCGATTTTTGCAAGTCCCGGAATAAGGTTGTGCTGTCAATGGCTAAAGCGGCTTGTCCAGCCAATGTCTTAAAGAAATCGATCCAGTCCTTATCGGGATGAAACACTGACCGGTTTAAGGCTTCCAGTACGCCCTTGATCTGCCCCTTCGATATTAGAGGAGCGGCAAAATAAGCCACAATTTCCTCGTTAGCCACAAATTCCGGATCAGAGAACACTTCTCCACTACTAGCCAGATCTGGGATGATCTTTAGCTCTCGGAGTAAGGCAGTTTTTCCTGCAAGACTCTCGCCAATTCTTAATTGCAATTGTTTCTGGATATCACTTCGAAAGCCAATGCTTCCCGCATCCTCTAGATAATTCGTGAAAGGATCTAAGGTCAGCAAACTGACCACATCAACGCTTAATAAGGTCTTGGCCTGTTCCAGCAGCACATCAGTTACGATATTCATATCCAGACTGGCATTGATGGTTGTATCGATAATGCGCAAAGCTGCCAGGCGCTGAATTTGTTTTTCGGTTTTTTCACGCAGCCGCGTGCGGTGGATGGCCACGCCAACAATTTCAGCGAGTGTTTCCAATAAGATGATCTCTTCAGATGTGAGCTGGCGAGGGTGTTCCACGGACACATAGAAAATCCCCGTAACAATGGTACCAGCGTGGACAGGAAAACAAGCCCCGCCCCATTTTTCAGGGACGACTTGCCGTGTCCCGGGAGTCACCAGGGGATCGCTGACGAATTCAGCGCTGATATACGCTTTCCCCGTTTCGAGAACATGCCCAGATATTCCTTTTCTCAATGGGGGCAGAGAAGATTCCAATTTTTCGAACCAACCACGGAATAATTGTGTATCGAATTTTTCGGCCACCTCATCATAGATTGCAATCGCTCCACTCGAGATGTTCAATATCGATAATGTCTCATCGAGGAAAATTGGCATCATCTCAGACAATGTATCTGCAGATCGCAGTGCAACCGACATGCGGCTAACCATCTCCAGTTCATCCAGGCGCTGATGGGCCTCCTTGAATAAGCGCGCATTCTGAATTGCTATTGCGGCAACATTCGCCAAAGCTGCCAACAGATCGGCATCTTCTCGGGTGTAGGCATCCAATGCATGACTCTGAATTTGGAGCACCCCGATCGTTTCACCCTTGTCTTTCATGGGAACCAGGATTGCAGAATTGGTTGAATCGCCTTGTCGATCTTCGGGAGGAGGGCCATCGACCACTTGCTTTTCATCGGTAATCGTGTGCTCGGTCTCGGTATTATTCATCGCGTCCCGAAAATTGGCGATATTCATTGGCATTCCAGAGCGAATTACCTGACTCTGCGTTCCTTTTCCCTGCTCTTCCAGCGGGATGGGTGGAAACTTGGCAACATCGATTGCCTCACCCTCTGCAATCACATAACTGGCGTGGATGAGTTGGGTCGTCTTATCGTATGAAGAGATGATAAAAGCATCTGCATCCATCAATTCCAAGACATGATGATAAATTATTTGATAGGTTTCGGTTAGTTCGAGAGATTCACCCAGGGATTTTGACAACTGATTGGCAGCAATTTGCTGCTGTAACAAGCGTTGGGACTGCAGCTCCAACCGATTTCGATCGGTGATGTCAATGCCAATGGAAAGTACTCGATGCAATTGATTAACTTCATCGATCAAAAGCGTGTTCTGCCAATAGATAAAGCGCTGAGAACCATCTATACAAACTATTGGATTTTCATTGATCCAATATGTTTCATTGCCTGCGTGGACATCTTGTAATATATGGGAAATTCGCTCCCTACAATCAGAGGGGATGAATTTCTCGACCCAGTTTTGACCGATGACATCCTGAATGTTGTGCCCGGTAAGCTCAGCAGCAAATTCATTGAAACTAATGATATTGCCGTTTTCATCAAGTGTGATCACCATGGCCGGTGCAGTTTGGATGATACTTTCAGCATAACGTTGATGGTCTTCGGCCATTTTTCGAGCTTCTAATTCTGACTTGTACAGACGCACCTTTTCGATAGCGGTAGCTGCGTGATTTGCCATAATCCCCAACAGCTCGCTATCCTTCTGCGAGAAGGCTCCATTCTGTTTGTTCAATGCTGCCAACACCCCAATGGCTTTATCTTCCAAGCGCAATGAAGCTGCTAAGATCGATTTGCCAACCCGCCCGCTCTCCTTGCTGATACGGTCATAATGTTGGGGGTCAATCTCCAGGTTATTTACAATTTGGGGCTGGTTTGAATTTAAAGCTCGAAACACGACCCCTTCTTCGGGTGGAATGCGCATACCGGCAACATCGTCTACTGCAGCCTGGAAAACCAATTCGCCGGTACTTTCATCCAACAGTAAAACAGAGCAACTCTCCGAGTCTACCAATTGAGCTGTTTCTTCGACAATATATTGCAGGAGATCCTCTAGTTCAAGTTTCCCAGCAATGGCCGCAGCGATATCGTGCAATGCTTCGATCTGTTTGACTCTCTCTTCGAGGGTGGCATCAGCTTGCCGTTTTTGATCGCGGTTATGCTTATCTTCGAGCGCCTTGTTTACCGCTGAGCCCAAGCGAGTCAAGCGATCTTTAAGGAGATAATCGGTTGCGCCCTGTTTCATACAATCGACGGCAACTTCTTCGCTGATCGAGCCGGTGACAATAATGAAAGGGATATCGAGATCGCGGGCTCGAAGATCTTGCAAAGCGTGAAGCGCGTCATACTGAGGGAGCGAATAATCGGCCAGGATCACATCCCATTCTTCGCTTAAACTATCTAGATATTCCGGCCGGGTTTTCACCAAAGCCTGCTGAGTTTCGAATCCTGCACGCTTCAATTCGTGCAGCATCAATTCAGCATCAGTCTGGCGATCTTCGAGGATCAGTACTCTAAGCGTTCGAGACATTTAATCTTCTGTGAAGCCTACGAATATGCATTCGGTTGGTTAAGCAACAACCAATATAACCCAATCTGACGGACAGACTCGGTAAACTGTTCGAAATCGACTGGTTTGACAATATAGCTGTTGGCACCCAGGTGATAGCACTTCTGAATATCAGGACTCTGATCGGAAGATGTCAGCACCACAACGGGTATTGACTGTGTACGCTTGTCTGATTTGATACGCTCTAAAACTTCATGTCCAGACACTTTGGGTAATTTCAAATCCAAGAGAATTAACTTCGGTAATTGGGAAAATTTCCGGCCAACATATTCTCCTTTACAAAATATATAATCTAACGCCTGGGCCCCATCCCGGACGACATGGATGTTGTTGGCCAGGTTGTACTTCTGCAGCGCTCGCAGGGCTAACTCTTCATCATTGGGATTGTCCTCAACCAATAGGATCTCATCAATCATTTCGCTCATAACTCATCCTCCGTAGGGATAGTAAAGTAAAAAGTCGCCCCTTTGTCAAGCTCAGCCTCCGCCCATACACGGCCCCCATGACGCCGAATGATGCGCTGGACAATCGCCAAACCCACACCAGTACCCTCGAACTGCTCTACGGGATGCAGGCGCTGGAAGACGCCAAATAGATTCGTGGCAAATTCCATATCAAAACCCACACCATTGTCTCTAACAAAATAGATGGTTTCTCTTACGCCGTTTTGCCAACCAATTTCGATCACCGGGCTATCTTCCAAGCGGGTGAATTTAAACGCATTGCCAATCAAATTTAGATAGACCTGTTTGATCAGAGAAAGATCGCCCTTACACGGTGGTAGATCGTGAATATCGATCTTGAGGTTGCGGCCTTCTTGTTCCTGGGTTAACACCATCAGAGCATGCTCCACGATCAGCATCGGCTCGATCAGCGAATTCTGAAGCGGTTTCCGGCTCAGCCGTGAGAGATCCAGAAGATCCTGGATTAGACTGCCCATATGCAGGGCGCCTTCACTGATCTTATCTAAATAACGTACTGCGTCCTCAGGAATCTGTTCGGAATAATCCTCCAACAAGATCTGTGAAAAACCATCGATGGCCCGTAAAGGCGCTCTTAGATCGTGGGAAACCGAATAAGTAAACGCTTCGAGCTCCTGGTTCGCTTCAGCTAACTTCTGTCCGGTCGCATCCAAGATTTCGTTTGCAGCCTGAAAATCTTCGAGCAAGTTAGTCAATGCATTATTGAGTTTTTCACTTTCCGTCACCTGCACTGCTAAATCACTGGTCCTTTGGTCGACCAATTCTTCGAGTTCATCGCGATGTTTTCGCAGCTCATCCTCAACTCGAATTTGCTCGCTGAAGTCATGCATGAAACCAAATGCAAAAAGCAGGTTCCCATCCTCATCATGGATGGCATCCGCCCTTTCCCAGAGTGGAAAACGCGTCCCATCTGCGCCAAACACATCTAAAACACCTTCCCAGCTATCGCCACGTTCCAGAGTAGGAACAACGATGTCATTGAGAATTTCTACAGATTCTGGCGGGTAATAGTCTCGGTAATTGGCCTGCCTGGCCTGTTCTAATGTGTGGCCAAATAGATCCTGGTGAGCAGGATTGATATACACTAACTGGCCTTCTGCATCTGATATGGCAATGGCTTCTTCCGAGGCATCAAATACCGATTTGAAGAGTTGTAATTCTTTCTGATGGCGCTGGATATCAGCCTCAGCTTGCTTGCGTTTTTGGATATCCCGAATTACATTTAAGAACTGGCCTTCATCCAATATTTTTGTGCTCAATTCGATTGGAACGAATTCACCATCTTTGCGCCTCAATCGATACTCAACTTGGATCGACTCGCCCCTGCTCAATTTTTCCATGGCCGCCTGGTGATCCTTACTCGATAGATCTTCTTCATGAATCAAGCTGGCGGCATTGATTAATAGGAGTTCGTCTTTAGAATAACCCAAGATTTCACAGGCGCGTTTGTTTACATCCATTGGGTTATTCTGTTCATCTAGCACCATAATACCATCAGAAGATTCTTCAAATAATGTGCGGTATTTCTTTTCGCTTTTCACCAATTCATCTCGCCCAACCCGAATCTCCTCAATGAGCTTCTCCCTTGGAGCTGCCCAGAGATCGGCAAATATCAAGGGCAAATCAAAATACTCTGTAAATCGCTTCCGGTACACAATCAGGAAAAGTACAATGGGGATACTATAGGCAGACGCCAGATATAGTTTGCCCCTCACTCCACCGATAACGATATTGACAAGCTGGGGGCTAAAACCAAAGGCTATGGTTGGGAAGAGCACCCCGTCTAGGCAGAGCACAAGGAAAAATACCAGGGTGTATAGGATGGCTAAGACATAGACATTTTGGACTTTCTTCTTAAGCTGCTCAAAGATCAACACAAACAGAAACAGCTCCAAGATGATCAACGCACCACCCAGAATGACAAAGAAAACCGACGTTCTAAATACGGCAAACGAGGTACTGTTGGGGTTGATCACAGTCTCATTTTGTAGAGCCCAAGAGATTGTACTAAAATATAAAACTTTGAAGACATTGACCCAAAATACTAAACGGATGGTGTTGCGTAGGACACTGATATCTTTTTCGATGATCACAAATAGAACCGTGGTCATCATCAGCGCGCCATAAGCTAAGTTCCCCCCTGAAATGTTGGTCGTCTCTGTAACCGGGAACGAATATACCGAGCCCAGGAATCCGCCAATTACCAAATAGATGCTGATCAGAATATAGAAACCCGCCGCTCTGACACCTTTCTTGCGGGAAGCCAGATAAAATGGAAATGCTGCATATATGAGAATTTGAAGGCCAAATAAAGTTAGCACATTCATATCATTCATCCTCTCGTTTGCTCTGATCGCCAAGAAGTGGATCATCAGCAACCGGGGTCATCCCAGCATCAACAATTTGGGCATGCAACTTTTTGATTACATTCTTTAGCTCTGCCATGCGCACTTCGCGTCCTGCCATAGAATTGACCATGATATTTAACCGCCTGGTACGCTCCTCTACACGTTGCTCCAATTCATCAGCGTGGTTTTGGGTTTGGGCGAAAAGACGCGCATTTTCGATGGTGATAACCGCTTGGGCGGCCATGGATTGGAGGACTCGCAGATCATCCTGGTCGAAATTGGTTCTCGAATCAAAACTATCAACCATAATCACCCCTATACATTCGTCGCCAATGAGAAGGGGCGCAGCTAAGATTGCCTTTATCTTGCCCAGGGCTGACAGATTGAAATCCGAATGAGCAAAGTGTTCCTGAACATGGTTTATGAATTGAGGTTGCTTTTCCCTAAATATTAATCCTACAATTCCCTCCTCGGGTGAGACACTCAACCGAGTACCTACATCGATATCATAGCCAGCCCAAGCTTGAACCTGCAATTTATCATTTTCGTCATCATAAAGCCAAAGAGAGCCGCCATCAGCATCTTGAATTGCTTCCCAAACGAGCTGCGGAATGGCTTGCAATAGCTCGTTTAATTCGTACCGACGCGTCAATCGCTGGCTAATATCAACAAGAGCTTTTAATTCTCGGTTTCTTCTTTGAATTTCTTCTCTGGCCTCTACACGTGCCGTGATATCACGGTTGACAGCAATCCAGCCTGTGATCTCATTTTGCGCATTGAGCAAGGAGACAAGGCGCGATTCGATCGGAACAAGGGAGCCGTCTTTCCTTTCCTGGGTGACTTCTCCCCAAAAATGACCTTCTTCGGTGATGATCGCAAGGGCCTCGTCTCGATCTTGCTCTTTGAACTCTGTTTTAAGAAATTGGGCCGGCTGCCCGACCACTTCATCAGCCATCCAGCCGTAAAGTTTTTCGGCACCCGGATTCCAGTACTCAACCGAAAACTCAGGGTCATTCTTCGTGACGATGATGGCGTCGGTCACCTCGGATAAGATCTTCGCCTGTGACGCTAACTTTTCTTCGGCAGATTTGCGTTCGGTAATATCTAAGAACTGAGAAAGGACATATCTTTCCCCACCTTGTTGGAAGATTTCCGCATAGAATAGCCCCCATACGAGCTTTCCTGCTTTCGTCCGATATGCAAATTCATGTTCAACGATTCTGCCTTGTTTGAGTAGCATTTCGAACAACCTATTGTGCGCCTTTGGGTCATCCCAGTAATCAATTGATAGAATCTGTTCCCCAATAAGTTCTTCTCTTGCATAGCCTAGCAACCGCACTGTGGCCTCGTTAACATCGATTATTTTCCGATCTGCGATACTGGCCAAAGTCGTTGCTACGGGACTTAAATTAAAAACGTTGTGGAAAAGCTGCCTGGCTTCATCACGTTCTTCTTCTGCACGTTTTCGCGCTGATATATCTTCCACGACAGCTATATGGAAATTGGGATCCTCACCAGTATCCCACATCGGTGAAACCGTCAAGTTTACCCAGACGATCGGACCATCTTTGTGAAAATAGCGCTTCTCCAAGGAAAACTCACGAATCTCGCAAGACAAAAGGAGATCCATCTTATCAAGGCCTTCTTGCAGATCTTCGGGGTGAGTTATGGATTGGATGGTTAATTCTTCCATTTCATCTACGGTATACCCAACGATATCTGCGTAGCGCTGATTGAGGTGCACAAACTCCCCCGTTTTGGATACGATCTGAGCTACACCTACGGCAGCTTGCTCGAATATCGCCCGAAATCTCTCTTCACTTTCTCGCAAAGCTTCGATTGCAAACTCGCGGGCTGTGACATCCAACGAGATGATTTGCACCCCAATAATGTCTTCGCCGGAATCTCGTACAGGGTGAAAGGACGATTGCAGGTACATGCCTCCTGGGGGGAGATCCATGTAATCAGAATACTCCGAATATTGCCCTGATTTAATGACGTTTTCTAGTATTACAGCGCAAGGTTGGCTGAAAGCCGTGCCAAGCGGCGCTTGCGATG
>CAYTKR010000069.1:0-26063 GCA_964438295.1 uncultured Anaerolineales bacterium | reverse complement strand
GAATGCGCTCGTGAACCAGGTGAGCGAACTTCAGCGAGTACATGCAGCAGACTTTGGAGCAGTACTTGTGATAGTTCTCATCGCGCGAGCCCACGCAGTGGACGATTGCGACGCTCTTTGGTGATGATTCCATATCCCTCAGCACGATCTTGCCCTCGGTGGGGCCGGCGGCGTTGACCATGCGCTCGAATTCAAGGCTGGTGAACACATTGGCTAGGCGGCCATAGCCGTACTGTGGAATTTGCTTGACATCGAAGAGATCATAGCCCGTTGCCAGGATGATATTGCCAACTTCGAAGGTCAGGATCTCATCTTCTTGCTCGAATTCAATCGAGTTCGGCTCCGTGGGACAGAAGATTTGGCAGGCCTTGCATTTGCCGCGCTGGAAGTAAACACAGTTCTCTTTGTCGATGACGGGGTATTTGGGCACTGCCTGGGGGAAGGGTCGGTAGATCACCTTGCGCTCGCCCAGCCCAGCTTCGAAGATATCGTCGACAACCTTGAAGGGGCACTTCTCGATGCAGATACCACAGCCAGTGCAGTGCTCTTCGTTGACATAGCGAGCCTTCTTACGCACGTTGACGGTGAAGTTGCCCAGGTAACCATCTACCTTCTCGACTTCACTCCAGGTGAGCAAGGTGATGTTGGGGTGCTGCCCTACATCGACCATCTTGGGGGTCAGAATACAGGCAGAGCAGTCCAGGGTGGGGAAGGTTTTGTCCAACTGGGCCATGTGGCCGCCGATGGTCGGTTCTCTTTCCACCATGTAGACATGATGCCCCGCGTCGGCCAATTCCAGGGCCGAGCTGATCCCGGCGATGCCGCCACCTACAACCAACGTGTTGGGGTTGATCTCGACGGGCAACTCCTCTAGAGGTTGGTGGTGCACCACACGCTCGATAGCTGCGTTGGTCAAGGCTTTGGCCTTTGATGTGGCCGCGACCTCATCATCCGTGGTCCAGGAGTCGTGCTCGCGAATGTTGGCCATCTCGAACATGAAGGGGTTCAAGCCTCCGCGTTCACAGGCCGTTCGAAAGGTTTTTTCGTGCATGTGAGGCGAACAGGAAGCGACGACGATCTTGGTCAGGCCTTTCTCCTTGATGTCTTCCTCGATCAAGTCCTGGCCCAGGCTGGAGCACATGAATTTGTAGTCACGTGAGACTTCCACATTGGGAAGATCAGCAGCCCATTCTGCGACGTCAGCACAGTCTACAACTTTGGCAATATTCGTGCCGCAGTGGCAGACGTATACTCCTACCCGTTCACCCTCAGGGTGGTTTTTTTCACTCATAGGTCTTCTCCTATTTGAAATGCATGTTGAACGAATTCAAGACCTTTATAACGACGATATTGGAAATCGTCTGGGGTGTAATTTGATAAGGATTGGATCATTCGGCCTCCTTCGCTAAAATTCACCAAAGATCGGCGCGGCTGAAACCAATTCCTTCCCAATTCCTACTTTCTTTTTGGACATGCCCAGGGCGAGTCCCAGGAGTTGGGTGAAATAAACGACCGGTACTTTAAAGTCTGTGCCAAAATCTTCGTTGACTTGCAGTTGGTAGCATTCCAGGTTGACCTGGCAAAGTGGGCACGCTGTGGCGATGACATCAGCACCGCTATCGACGGCGCTCTTGAGTAGCACCCGCACCATGTCCAGCGCCGCGTGACGGCTGGTCATGATCAGGGAGCCTCCGCAACAGCGTAATCTCTCAGAGAAATCTACCGCCTCAGCGCCCATCGCCGAAACCAAGTCCTCAAAAAACTGTGGGTTTTCTACCTCTTCACCATTTTTACGAGGGCGAACGATCTGGCACCCATAGTAAGGGGCCACTTTCAACCCTTCTAGCGGTTTCTTGACCTTTTCTTTGATCGCATCAAAACCGACTTCGTTGACGTAGATATCCATGATGTGATGGACATTGATGTTGCCATTGAATTGCAGGTCATCCTCTTCGAGCGCATAGTTGATATGCTCGGCAACGTCGGGGTCAGCTTTGAAGTATTTGTTGGTGAAATACGCGTTCTTGTAGCAGGCGCTGCAGGGAGCCACTAAGTCAAGGCCTTCTTTCTCTGCCATGGCCAGGTTGCGGGCTGTCAGGGTGTAGGCCAAAAGCTGATCGACATGGAAATATGTGGTCGCGCCACAGCAGTTCCAGTCTTCCAGTTCTTGAAGCTCGACACCCAAGATCTTGGATGTCTCCATTGAGGAGTTGTTATAACTCAGGGCTATCTTCTCAAGGGAGCAACCGGGGAAATAGGCATATTTCTTCATTTTCCACCTCCCACGGGGATGATCCGGCGGATCACTTCCTTGAAATTATCTAGCCTTTTGATCTTAGTCGGGAGCACCGGCATTCTACCTTTGAGCATCATCTGGGTGCCCATGTAGGCCTCCTGGATGACCTCCTTGATCCCCATGCTGAACATATACGTGGGGGCCAGGATCGGCTCGAAAGACCGCCCGTTATTCACGATGGTCTTCACGAATGTCTCGGAGAATGTCGGACCGACAAGATCGTCACTGTACGTCTTGTGCCAGATGGAATAGCGTTTGACCGCATACATTGCCTCGGCGATATCGATCTTTGCGGGGCATCTCACGGTACAGTGATAGCACGAAGCACAGAACCAATAAGTATTACAGTCCAATACTTCTTCTTTGAGATTCGCATTGATCATTCCAATCAGCCTTCGAGGGGTTTGATCCATGTACTCAACCACCGGGCAAGTACCCGAGCAAGTTCCACACTGAATGCAGTTTTTGAGTGGGCTTCCTTGTGAGGCGTACAGCAGGTTGGAAATTTCTTGGCTGAATGTTGGTTTAGCTGCCATTAGCTTTTCCTATTTAGCCTTTTTCTCTTTTGCTTCTTTTAGCAGTGCTTCGACTTTCTCTAAGAGCAAATTGGGATCCACGGGTTTTTCGAGTAATTCGTCCGTGGGGAGAATCCCTGGATGCACTGCCTGGCCAGGGAAGAGGAAGGCGATCTGCTCACGTACGCCAGTAATGATCAACACAGGGATTTCCCTCAGCACTGGATCCTTGTTGATCTTCCTGGCTACCATAACCCCCTCTGCGCCTCGTCCCATCATGATATCAAGCAGCAGTAGATCGTACTTGCCAGACTCCAAAGCTTCGAAACCGTCTTTGGGGTTGTAAGCTACGTCTACTTGGTAATCTGCTTTTTCGAGGATTGACTGAATCCCATCGACATAATCGGGATCGTCGTCAATGATCAATAACCTCGTTTGAGTCATAGGAACCTCCTTATTCCTAAAGTTTCGGTGTGTGTTTCGATGATTGTTTGCTATTCTTTGAAAATAGGCAGATGGATTGTGAATGAACTACCTTTACCAAGTTCGCTATCAACGCTAATTGATCCATCGTGAGCCTCGATAATTCGCCGGGTTATCGCTAAGCCGACTCCACTCCTCCTTTCACCTTCGACTTTTGATTTTCCAACATAAAAATCCTGAAATAAATTGGGTAAATCTTCTTTTGCAATACCTACACCATTGTCGGTTACGCCAATGAGGATATTGCCTGAATCGACGTCTTCTTTCACATCGACTTTTACATTACCTTCGATCCGAGAGTATTTGACAGCATTGCCAACGATATTGGCCACCGCTTCGACCAGCGTGCCTTCATCCCCATATACAGGAGAGAGCGATTCTGGGAGCGAAATATCAATGTCAATGGCTTTGCGGATGGCGTGTTGCTGTGTATTCTCGATCGTTTTTTCGATAACTTTTTTGATGGATACCGGTTCGAAGTTGTCTCGAATGCTGCTGATATCCACGGAGATCGCTCGCAGCCAGGTGTTGATCAGTTTGACCAGATCGCCGATTCGTTCTTGAAGGCGTTGGAATTTCTGCTTCTGTTTGTCACTCAGCACCTCTTCCAGGTCGCTGGCCATGGCATAGAGATTTGTATGCACGGCTCCCAGGGGAGATTTCAATTCATGGGAGACGATGGCCGCAAAGTGCTCTCGCAGCATTTCCTTCTCTCGGCGTAAGGCGATTGTCTCTAGGGCGAACTTCCTTCTTTCCAAACCTCGTTGCGTGATCAGCCTTAACTGATCAGGCGTGAAGGGCTTGGGCAAGAAGTCATAGGAGCCCTTTTTCATGGCATCCACGGCAGAATCCACTGTGGCAAAACCGGTGATCACAATCGTGACAATCGTGGGGTCGTAGGCGTGGATTTTCTCGAGAACTTCGAAACCAGAAATCCCCGGCATTTTCAAATCTACAAATGCCAGATCGGGCTGGAATTCATCTAACATTTCTAAACCCAACTGACCATTTTCGGCCGTTTTGATTTCGTAGTTGTTCCTGGCTAAGATCTGGATGCAGGAATCGCGTACGATTTCTTCGTCGTCGATGATCAGGATTTTTGGTGTTTCATCCATTTTTGGGTGTATCTCCGTTTATGTTTACGGGTAAGGCTACGATAAAGGTGGTTCCGCTGCCGACCTCGCTCTCGACAGTGATCGTCCCTTTGTGACCGGTGACAATGCCATAACTGATTGCCAATCCCAGTCCCGTTCCATGACCAACATCCTTGGTGGTGAAGAAGGGATCGAAGATCTTTTTGATATTCTTTTCGCTAATACCGGGACCAGTATCCGAGAAAGCAATTTCGATGCTATCTCTGCGTATGCTGTACCGGGTGCTGATATTCAGATGTCCGCTGCCTTCCATTGCTTCGGCTGCGTTAACGATCATATTGATGAAAACGCGTTCGACCTGGGCGGCGTCGATAATCGGCATAGGTAGATCTTCTTGAAAGTGCGTGACCACCTCGATATTATGGAACAAGGCCTGGTGTTCCACCAGGGAAACGCATTCGTGCAGCACATCATGGACATTACAGTACGTTTTGTCTGGTTTCCTTTGTCGGGCAAAATCTAGTAATCCACGGATGATATCCCTGCAACGATTGGCTTGCCCGACAATTTTCTCAAGCGAATATTGCGTGTTGGCATCCATAGAACTCGAATCTTCGAGCAAGAGGTGCGAGAACGTCACAATGCCCTGTAGTGGATTGTTCAGTTCGTGAGCGATGTTGGCAGATAGCTGCCCAACCAGAGCCAATCTCTCTGATTCCATAATCCTTCGAGTGGCAAATTCCTTGAGTTGCTCATCTCGCCTCTTCAAGGCCTGGGCCATGTTGTTGAAGGATTCGGCCAAATATTGCAGCTCATCATTGCTGGCGATCGAGACTTGGGCTTCTAAGTTGCCCGCTGCTACATCTTTCGACGCGGATACCAGTTTGTTGATCGGTACCAAAATCCGCTGGCCAACCAGATAAGCCACTGCCATAGTCATCACGACACCAATGATGCTGATCACAAGGAACGTGAACACCGTTTGACGCTGGATGTCGGAATACTTTTGTTCGAGAATGCCGACATACAAGATCCCAATGATGCGGTCATAAACGTCTCGGATCGGCTCATAGGCCGTGATATACCAACTGTTGACTACATAGGCCCGATCGATCCAGGGTTCGCCTTGCACGATGACCTGGTTGTACACTTCCTCCGAAACTCGCGTGCCGATGGCCCTTGAGCCATCAACGTTGCGGACGTTGGTGGAAATTCGCAAGTCATCTTGGAAGATCGTCGCAGTACCAATATCCTGTCCTTCGTATTTCACATTTTCGTAGACGGTTTGTTTGACTTTGTCGACAATCTCGAAGTTTCGGTTTAGCAAAACACCACCGTATACTACGCCAATGAAATGACCACTCGAATCTAGGATGGGTGCTGCGGCTTTGAGCATCATCCCAGCGGTTTCTTCAGATTCGGAGCGCTCTCGAGCTAAAGGTGTTTCGATGAACGTAAAGTGCGCTTTTTCTGCCAGGAGCAATGATTCTTTGGCAAGATCGTCAGATGGAACAATGATTGTTCCTGCAACCGGCTCCTCTTGCGAGAGAACGGCCTGGATGATCTCATCGTGTCCCTGGTTGTCACCGAGCGACTCTGGATTTCCCGTCCGGACCACAACGTAACCGTATTTGTCAGTGACGGAGAGAAAATCGAGATCGGCTTCAACTCGGATGTGGGTGAGCTCGTTTTCAGCGCCTTCGAAATATCCCGTAGTCAAGGCATCTCTCAGGAAGAACCTGTCTGCTGTGAGCCGCACCACATCATCAATGTGAGTCAAATTGCTGAGATAAATTTCTCTCGCAGCATTAAGATCGTTGCGGACCTTTTCTTGGGCCTCGTCGAGGATAAGGTTGTTGATCAGCCTGACGCCGAAAACCATGAAAATCGCGCTAATAAGCACGATCACCAGCAAGAAACTCATGATGATTTTTGTGGCGATGGCGACTTTAATCTGACGCGGGTGTTGAAGTGGTAACCTTCCCCAGCGCTTGTCATTTGTCGCCTTTTTGGCATCGACCATCTTCGGCTTATCCTAAGATCAACAACCTTATCGTTTTCTTTTGTTAAAGTGCTTCGTGTACTAACTCAATCAGATCTTTGACCGCGATCTGGTCTTCTTGCCCTGTTGTCTTGACGGCATCTGCGTACATGGTGACGTCCTTGGGGCAAGCTACAATGAAATTGTCCACATTGCCCAGGTCAACGGCCTCGTTGATGCGTGATTCACTGGGGCGCTCTTCGATCTCGCCCTCTTCCATCCAGATCCGGCCGCCACCCGCGCCACAGCAGAAGCCATTGTCGCGGTTGCGGGGCATTTCCACGATCTCGCAGCCGGTGGCCTCAATTACACGTCGGGGTGCGTCATAGATACCGTTGTAGCGACCTAGATAGCAGGGATCATGATAAGTGACTTTATAGCCTAGTTTCTTGCTGAACTTGAGCTGACCCGATGTGATCATCTGGTCCAGCAGTTCGCTGTAATGCAGTACCTTCCACTCACCATCGCCATTTCTGAATGCACCATACTCATGTTTGAGCGTGTTGTAGGTGTGTGGATCGGTAGTGACGATGGTTCCAAATTTGCTGCGGCTGAGCGCTTTGAGGTTCTTCTCGACCAACATTTCGAAGAGGCCCTCTTCGCCCACTCGTCGCACATCATTCCCTGAGTGATTCTCACCTTTGTAAAGGATGCCAAAGTCAAGGTCTACCTGCTGGAAAACATCAGCTGTTTTCAACGTGATATCCGTTAGGGTCGGGCTGTAGGAAGCATAGTCACCTACAAACCACAGGTATTCGACCTCTGCTCTGCCGGCGTCTTTGATCTTGGGTTCGACACCCTTGGCCCAACGGGCACGCATGCGGTCAGATTTGCCGAAGGAGTTACCATAACGGCCCAGGTTCGAGAGAGCAGTCTGGAGTTCGGCGTCTACGGCGCCCTCGATGACCAGATGTCGGCGCATATCTACGATGGTGTCGATGTGCTCAATCAGCACTGGGCAGGCACCTACGCAAGCCCCACAGGTTGTGCAAGACCAAAGCACTTCTTCTTCGATCTTCTCGCCGACCAATACAGGAGCGTCGCCGTTGGCGCCGATCACTGCGGCAGAGTCTGAGCGTAGAGCATCTCGAATGCCAAGGATCAACTCCTTGGGGTTGAGAGGCGTGCCAGCCGCAAAGGCGGGACATGCATCCTGGCAGCGCCCGCATTCGGTGCAGGCATCACCATCAAGAAGCTGTTTCCAGCTCAAATCACTCAATTTACTGGTGTAAACCTGATCACCATCGGCTGTCAGCGCGATAGGCGATAACTCTCCAAAAGGTCGGTCCAACTTGGAAAAGAACATGTTCAATGGACCGGTCAGTCCATGGAGCAGTGTTCCCACTGGCAGTGAAATGATCGTTCCAGCGACCGTCACCAAGTGGAAAATCCAGACACCCAGGTGCCAATTGATCAGCGCAGCATCCGAGGCGCCCATAGCAATCCATAGTTGGGCCACAATCCAGCCAGCTGGAGAAGACCAGGCCAAGGGTGGCTGGTCTACAGCCAGTCGGAATGACTCGGTCAGCAGGCCGCCGATCACGATTATCGTGATCATAACCAGGGTGCGGGTGAAACCTGGATCGAGCGTCAAACGCTTCGGTTTCTGGAAGTAACGTCTATAAATAGCCATCCCGGCGCCGACGAAGAATATGATGGTAAAGATGTCCAATATGAACTTGTAGGCGACTAACACATTGCCTTCAAGAAATTTGAACCAGTGGTCGTCGATGGTCGCCAGCGCTGTTCCCAGGAAGAAGATGAAATACGCCCAGGCGATGATCACATGCATGGTGCCAGGTACGCGCTCTTTCAGGACTTTGGTCTGGACGATTCCGTATTTGATCAAGTTCCAGAGGCGAATATGCAGCTTGTCCCAGCGCCGCTCTCCACGACCGACTTTCCACCACACACTCGCAACGCGGTAGAAGCGGTAGAGCATGATCAGGGCGGAGGTGAACATGATTGTATAGACAATCACGAAGGGTTCAATCTCAACTCCGAACCAAACATGGGGGATTTCCCAATAATGTGCTCGTTCAGGCATCGGTTCCTCTCCCTTTAGGTGTCTTCCAGCGCTTCGAGCAGATAATCGATCAGATCGAAAAGATCGACTTCTGCACCGTATTTGGCGATGTCAAAGATGGGTGCGCCAGGATCGATATTTACCGCAATGATGGTTTCGGCGTCCGCCATGCCTTCTGCGTGTTCGGGGGCACCACTAATACCCAGGGCCAGGTAAAGCTTTGGCTTGACAAGTTTGCCAGATTTTCCAACCATACGGTCTGTGGCGAGCCAACCCTGATCGACAACGGGGCGGGAAGCACAAACTGCGCCTCCCATCAATTCGGCTAATTCCTCTGCCAGTTCGATGTTATCCTCGGTTTGGATGCCGCGCCCAATCGCAATAAGCACATTCTCATTGGTGATGTCAACATCCCCAACTTCGGGCTCAATATATTGTCTGAGAGAGACCTTCGTATCAGCCACACTCACAGAGACTGACGTTACCTCTGGGGGACCACCTTGACCCTCTTCGGGTTTATAGCCACCAGGGATGGTGGTAATGAGTGTGGTCGTGTCAGCCAATGCACTCTCGGCCATGATCTTTCCGCCGCAGATTTGACTGACGATCACCCCATCAGCGACTTTCATACAGGAGCTGACCAGGGGTAAATCGAGCCGGGCCGAAAGGGTTCCCGCAACGTCCGTACCAATGGTTGTGCTGCCAAAGAAAACGGCCCGAGGCTGGTTTTCGTTGATCAAGCCAGCCAATGCCATTTGATATGCATCTGAAGTGAAATCAGCCAGAGATGGATCCTCCCCATAGAGTACTTTGTCCGCAGCCAGATTTTCAGCAAGCACCTGCGCATCCTGTCCCAGCAAGACCCCCACAACTTGTCCCCCGGTTACGCCAGCAAGATCGCGCGCGGCTGCCAGCATGACATAGGAGATATCAGCAACTTGTTCGCGCACATGTTCAATTACTACATAGATGTCGTTAATCATCGCTCTCCTCCTCTCACACCACGCCTATTTCTTTGAATATTTCTACCAGTTTGGCGGCGATTTCCTCTTCATCCCCATCGAGCATCTCTGCTCTTTCGGCTGCCTCGGGTAGATACATGCTGCTGACTTCCAGCCCCCCGCTGGTGTCCAGGTCGCCTGAATCGACTTCGTCGATGGAGGCTTCCTTCATCATCTGGCGTACTTTGCTTACTGCTACATATCGCGGTGGTTCCTCAGCGGCCTGGATGCCCAAGACGGCCGGGAATTTCACTTCCATCTCAGCGATCAAACCACCGGGATATTCCTTTTGCACGATAGCTTTATCGCCTTCAATTTTCACACCTGCAACATAGCCAACATAGGCCATGCCTAAATATTCGGCCAGGTAAGGGCCAACCGAACCATCTAAGTCATCATTCCCCTGAACACCAGTCAGGACGAGATCAGGCCCTATTTCTTTGGCAGTTTCAGCGAATGCCCGGGCCAGAGCGTGGTTGTTGGTACCTTCTTCAAAATCTCCGATGAGCTTGATGATTCGGTCAGCGCCTTTTGCGGTAGCAGTGTATAACACATCATCCATCCCCTCGTGATCAGGGGCGATGACGGTTACCTCACCTCCACTGCTTTCCTTCAATAGAATGGCTTGCTCGATAGCGTGGTCGTCAAATTCGTTGATGATCAAGCGCAACCATGTCATGTCTAGAGCAGTACCGCTGTCAGCGATCTCGAGTTCTTCAACGAGGTCTGGTACAAGTTTGACTGGAACCATGATTTGCGTCATGCTGCGTCTCCTTCGTTCTAAAACATCGCTCGATTCGGTCAGGCCTGAGTGTTCTGCGATCTGACCGGCCTAAGCGAAGTTGCTCCTTATTATTCCTCCATTGCATCAACTAATAGTTCTACAATATCCTTCACAGCCAAATTTCCGGCACCTTCGACCATCTTGGCTGCATCCTCGAAGCGTGGCGGCTCATAGGGGCAGGCAACAGCCAGAACGTCCGCGCCGGCAGTTACTGCCTCTCGTACACGCCACTCCGAAAGTCTCACATGGGCTTTCTCCCACTGGAAACCATCCAACCACATCCCACCGCCACCACCACCGCAGCATAGGCTGGTTGTTCGGCTATGGGGCATCTCCACCAACTCCAGACCAGGGATCGCTTCCAGCAATGCGCGCGGCTGATCGTAGACCTGATTCGCCCGTCCCAGGTAACAGGGGTCGTGGTAGGTGACCTTGACCTCACCGTTGCCCTTGAGCAGCGGCTTGAGATCATCGAGTCGCTCGGCCAGAAATTCGGTGTAGTGTTTCACCGGATACTCGATGCCCAGCTCAGGGTACTCGTTTTTAATTGCGTTGTAGGCATGGGGGTCGGTGGTGATGATCTCTTTGAAGTCGTAGCGGCTAAAAGCCTTGCCATTCTTCTCAGCCAAAACTTCGTAAAGGCCGCGCTCACCCGCCAGCCTTTGCGTATCACCATCGCTGTTCTCTTCAGGGCCGAGGATGCCGTAGTCGATCCCCAGGGCATTCAACACCTGATAAAGCGCCTTTGTGGTTTGCAAAACTCTCGGGTGGTATGACGGGTAATCCCCCACGAACCACAACACGTCTACCGGGCGCTTGGCCTTGCGTAGAATAGGAACTTCGGGTTGCAGATCTTTGGCCCACTCTGCGCGCTTGCGCGGGGATTCCCCTAAGGGGTTGCCATAGCGCTGCGAGAATTCCAGAGCACTTTGCAACTCTGTAGGAACATTGCCTGCCAACAACATCTCCTCTTTGGCCCGGGTCATCAATCCGGGAGTTAGTGGGATGTTCTTGGGGCAAACCTCTGTGCAGGCATAGCAGGATACGCACATCCACACGGAGTCGGTCTCCAAGACTTCGTCGAAAATTCCGGCGCGCATCCAGGCAATCATCCTGCCAGGGGGAAAGTCCATCAGGTACCCGAAGGGACAAACACCGCTACAATTGGCGCATTGCAGACAGGTTTTGATATTATCACCATCGGTGACATCAAATAGACTAGTATAGAATTCTTTTGTAAATGAGGGGGAATGAGAGACTTCATTCGCTGCCATTATGATACCTCCTGTTCAGCAGATTGGCGAGCTGAGGTTCTTGCAGGGTTGACGGCTTTTGCCATACGGAGACCTCCAAAAAATGGCTACTATTTACATTAACGAATAGAAGAAAGCATCCAGGTTCAGGGGGTCCCACCCGGTACCCAACCTGGTCTTACACTTTCGTTGGAAATTAGTATCTGAGAATGCCTATTGAACAGTATAGCACTATCCATCCTAAAAATATTTCCCGGAAAAAGTGAAATATGTAATTAAGATGGAAGACACTCAGCAGATATGCACTTTGTCACATGGGTATAAGAAATACCTTATAAATATGATAAATCAGTGTTATCAAAACCATTAGTGATTATTAGCACAAGCGTTTTTGACATTTGTCATTGAGTGGCGGATGCCGAAAATGGGGACTGGCAGGGCTGCTACATACACCTGCCAGTCCCCATTTTCGGATGTTGATCAAGCGCGGTAAAATTATGGACTATGAACCCAATTGAAAAACTTCATTCCCTTGGCCAATCCATTTGGTACGATAACATCGAGCGCCGACTCTTGAAGAACGGCGAGTTAGCTGCCATGATCGCGCGTGGTGATATCCGCGGCGTTACCTCCAATCCCAGCATTTTTAATAACGCCATTGCAAATTCCAATGATTACGATGAAGCATTGGCGCCATTGGCAAAACAAGGACTCTCTAAGGAGAAGATCTACGAGAGTCTGGCTGTGGCCGACATTCAAGCAGCTTGTGATCTTTTTCTTCCCTTGTATAAGCAAAGCAGCCGTGGCGATGGCTACGTCAGTTTGGAGGTCAGTCCCTATCTGGCTCATGACACCGAAGGAACCTGCAAAGATGCAGCCCGTTTGTGGGAGTGGGTCGACCGTCCCAACTTGATGATCAAGATCCCCGCTACCAAAGCTGGTTTACCCGCCATCACTCGTTCTATCGCGGCCGGGATCAATGTCAATGTAACCCTGATCTTCTCGGTCGAGCGCTATGAAGAGGTCATGGATGCCTATCTCTTGGGCCTCGAACAACGCTCAGAGGCGGGAGAGCCCATCGATCATGTAGCTTCAGTGGCGTCCTTCTTCGTCTCGCGCATCGATACCAATGTTGATGACCGAATTGATGAGATCCTGGAATCCCCCATGGAAAATGCCCACTATGTGGAAATGCATAAAGGCAAAGTCGCTATCGCCAACGCCAAACTCGCCTATGCTCGCCACAAAGAGGTCTTCAAAGGTGAACGGTGGGAGGTTCTCAAAGTTAATGGTGCTCAAATCCAGCGCCCCCTTTGGGCTTCCACCAGCACCAAGAACCCGGATTATCCCGAAACCCAATATGTAGACCAGTTGATAGGGTCAAACACTGTCAACACCATTCCCCCAAAGACGCTAGAAGCATTTGCAGATCACGGCATTGCCGAGCTGACCCTGGAAGAAGGTGTGGAGGAAGTTGATACCTTATTCGTAGAATTAGAATCCGCAGGCATTTCCATGGAGGAGGTCACCCAGGAATTGGAAGATGCCGGCGTGAAATCCTTTGCAGACGCCTTCACCAGTTTGTTGGAATCTGTTGAGAAAAGGCGTTTGGTAGCGATCAAGTGACGCCAAATGTTCAAATAGATAGACCCTAAGGGTTTTCAAAACCCTTAGGGTCTTTAGATTCAGGGGTTGACTGCGTTGATGATAACCTCGATAGTGCATTGCCCACTATCCGTCGCTGGTGTGGTGACTGTGTGTTTAGCGTTATGGGTGTTCGCCCATTCATCCAAGGTTTTGCTGGGGGTGAAAACCGTTCTTTCACAAACTAAGTCATTGTCAGAATTCTCATCATAATCGATAAGTTTGATCCCCAGACCTAAAGCATCTCCGTATTTCACATAAACCCTAAGCGTATTATTATTAATTTGAAATTCCGTCGGAGTGCCGGAAGATACGCAATCACGTCTCTTGGAAGATTGACACATTGATATCGCGGTGAGGTCAACGGGCATTTTAGCACCGAAGGTTTTGAGACATGAATCGGATGCGCCTGAATCACAATCATCAGATCCGGTTTCCCAAGTTGCAATATTGAGATACTTTAGATCGTAAGTGGTCAATGGATCGGGATCACAAGATCCGAGGGAGCACGGTTCGCCCAAAAGATCAACCCCCATAGAAGGCGAAACAACTTCGAAATACCCGTAGACCTCAATATCTTCCAAATACGGTAAATCGGTAAAAGTATCGTCATCATCGCCATCATCGATATTGTACACATCCAGAATCTTGAAGGTTACATCAAGAAATTGAACAGGGTTGGTGATAAGCTCGCAAGGAAGGGAAACCAGATTGCTAAGCATACTGTAGTACACATCTCCCATTGTTGGGTGGGGACCACCGTCGGTGGAATAGTCGCTGCTTTCAAAGGGAATCTCGGGCTGATCTCCTGAAGAAATGGCATCGTCTTGAACAACAGCTTGATTTTCTTGCGAGAAGTCGCTTCCCTCCACGTCGGCTTGCGCGCCCGGGCCTGCAGTATCGACAGGTGCACCTTTAGAACCCGGTTTGTACCACATGCGCACGCTGTAATCCGCATTGCCGGTACAGCTCAGGGGAGGCATAACCATCATTGTGAGGTTCTCCTCAGTTATGGGCCAGGAAAAGAGCCCCGCGTTGCTGATCGAGGTGACATCAAAACCGACCACTCCACCCGATTGCTTTGCTAGAGCTTGCAGCTCAACATAACTAAAACAATCATCGCCGGAGCCATCCAAGCAGGTGCTGGGTGATGAAAATCCCCATATCAAGTAGGGTTGGACCACTCCGGTACGCTGACTGGGATCAAAATCAGGGTACACGAAACAATATGTAGGCGCCTCTTGAGAATTTTGCGAATGAGGGGGCAGATGCTTCATGCACTCGTTAATATCTAAGGTCCAGTCGAGCCAAACATGAGGGATCATTGGGCTAATTGAGGTTTTTAGGGGATGTTGATTTTCCTCCGGATCGAAATCACTTCCTCCTAGCAATTCTGGTTGATCAACTTGCCCCGCCTCGATACTGCCTGTCATTTCTGGGTATGAAGGTTGGCCGACAAATTCAACCGCCTCAAAAATTACTTCTGCCTGCAATCCAGGATCTCCGACAAAATACGGGTCAAAGAATTCTGGATCCATTGCTTCACCCTCGATGAAGAAATCACCCAACTGCACCAGGGCTTCGTTTTGCCAGCCCCAGCACTCCATATTGAGCCCTAGGCGCGGGGTGATGTCCTCTCCATCGATGCCCTGACTTTGAACCAGAAGAACTGGTCCGCCGGTGATGATGCCATCCTGATCTGGTGTCAGGAAACCAAGCTGCGGCCAGCGCGCCCAATTGACTCCATCAGTTGATACGTAGCAGTAGTTCATCTCGCTGGGAAGTTCAGGGAACAGCTTGGTTACCTCGAGGGTGTAGCCCGGTGTTTTTCCTAATTCGGAAGGGCAATCCGCTTGGTTGATGTTTACAGTAGCCAGATTGCTGTTTGCCTGCCCCTGGCTATTAAATGAAGTGACATAATAAGTGGCAGTTCCTGGCAGCCCTCCATCCGAAAAGCTGATCCATTCCGACTGGGAATTTGCACTCAAAGCAGCGACTTGAATCCAGTCCGGGGAGTAGGAATCTTCCTTGAAAACTAGAAACCCCACTTCATTGGATGAATGATCATGGATTAGTAATTCAACTCCACATCCTTCAGCGTTAGCCACAAGCTCAGGGGCGACAGGATATTCATTTGCAGTGATGCTGTTGATCCAATTTCCTGGGGATCCTCTCCATTCCTCCGCTGAATCAACTGAGTCATTCGAGTCCGGAGGGCTTGGCGGGATGTATGCTCCCCCACCGGGAGCTGGGAGCACAACTGGGGCAATATCCGGATCAGGTGGAGAAATTGCTCCTGCACTGGGATCTGGGGAAATGATCACGACCACCTGTGAAGACAAGATTCTGTTCCCATCAGAATCAATCGCTGCGGCGACGAGAGCGTGGTTTCCAGGTTCATTGGGTAGCCAGTAGAAAAAGGTGGAAAAGGGATGCGCACCGCCACTGGGAGCAGCCTGCACTCCGGCTAACTGGCCATCAACCCATAATTCCATGGAGAGGAAAGTTTTTGGGCCAACGGCAGTTGCCTTCACCATCAAGGACTCGCCCGCACTCAATTGGATGCCATTCCAGAGATTTCCAATTGAAACTTGAGCGAGTTGTGTGTCACCGTTCTGCAACCCCCCCGTTTCCTGGTAATTGGCAAAATTGATTGCCACAGCGCCCAAGAAAATTGTCCCAATGAAAATCGTAGCACCAACTGCTGAGCCTAAAAGCAAAAAACGCAGCCAATTGAATTTTCTTACGAATGGATCACTCATCAGTGGTTCCTCGTCAACAATGTTTCACCTGCGGGAGGCGCACAAATCTCCCACAGAATAGTCGCGCATTCCGCGCCCAATCGTTCTATGGGTTTACTGCGTTAAGGACACCCTCCACGGTGCATCTGCCGCTGGTATCCAATTTGCTGCTTAAGGATATGGGTTCATCTTGCACCAGCCCCCATTCTTCCAGGCTTCTAGAGGGTATTACGTCCCAAGCATAGCAAACCCAGTCGTCACCAGAGGCTTCATCATAATCGATAAAATGGATATTTACCTTCAAAGCATCCCCTTCCTTTACAAATACGCGGATGGTGTTGTTGTTTTTCTTGTATTGAGTCTCCTGCCCTTCGTAGAGGCATCCATATTGGTTGGTCGATTGGCACACTTCCCAGTCGCTTAGATCATATACTCCATCCACTACCATCACTGTACATCCTGGGCAATATTGTTCGCCATCATGTCCTTCCCAATCGGCGATGTTGATATTGCGATTGATATAGGCCATGTACGAATCTTCATCCCAATCATCATCATAATCGATGCATGGCCAGGGTACTAAACAGGGGTCAGCGTCCATTTTTTGCCCCATGGAGGGCGCCTCTACTCGAATAAATCCGTATAACTCAGCATCTTGTGGATTATCTATATATACGTCGCCATCATCGATCTCGAAGAATTCGACCGTATGGAACGTGAAATCCAAATATTGAGCGATCTCTTCAAGGGGAACGCAGGGCAGGGTGACCAGATTGCTGGGCATGCCATAATAGATTTCCCCGAATTCGGCTGGGGGCGCAGCTTCCCCCACAGCATAAGGACTACCCGGCTCGACCTCGGGTTGGTCTGCTTCCGAAAAGGTGGGTTCATCCACCTCGGCACCAGGTTGGCCTGCTTCCACAAAGTCGCTGCTCTCCACTTCGGCAGCGGGTTGGCCGGCTTCCATGAAATCGCTGCTATCAATTTCGGCTGCTGGTCCAGATATTTCACCAGCAGTGAAAAATCCTATGCCCTTGGGGCCTGGTTTGAACCACAGTCGCACCCGGTAATCAATGTCCCCTGAGCAGGCCAATGGGGGCACAACGTACATCCTGAGATTAGGCTCGGTCACAGACCAGGTGAAGGTGCCGATATTACTAGTGGATGTGACCTCGAAACCAACCACCCCGCCTGATGCCTCCGCCAGCGCCAACAGTTCCGAATAACGCATACAGCTCTCGCTGGAGCCTTCTAAACAACTGCCGGATATATCCCAAATCAGCCAGGGTTGCATAATATGTGTTGTTGGGCTGGGATCGGGCCTGGGAACTTCGAAACAATATTTTGCCTGTCCATCAGCATTTTGCGCATGTGGGGGAAGATAGGGCCGGCATTCGTTTGGATCAAAGGTGCTGTTGAGGATGACATGCGGAATCACCGGGCTGATGGATGTGGTTAATAAATCCTGATACCCTGGGGTTGAGAGTTCACTTCCCGTGGAGGGAACTGGATAAGAGGGTTCGCCCACCAGTTTCGTTTGATTCAAAGTCACCTCTGCGGCAATCCCTTTCCCAGGAACTGGATAACTACTTTGAAATGCTGGGAACGACTCTTCCACAAAGAAATATCCCAGCTTGACCAACACAGCCCCATTCCATCCCCAGCATTCCATCTCAACATCCGAACGGGGGGTGATATCTTCTCCTGGAAGACCTGTATCGAGCACGTTGATGACTGGGCCACCGAGGATATAACCCTCTTCATTTGTTTGCAGGAATCCCGTTGACGGCCATCGTGACCAGTTTATTCCATCTGTGGACTGGTAGCAGTAGCACTTGTCTACTTCTACCTCAGGGATCAACTTGGTGACCTCCAGGGTATAGCCTGAGGCGGTCCCTGATTCTGGCGGGCATTCAGCAGGATCGATGAAAACGGTTGCCAGGTTACTCTGCGCCTCGCCCTGGCTGTTGTAGGCGGATACGTAATATGTTGTCGTTCCTGGTAGCCCTCCATCGAGATAACTTATCCAATCGGACTGGGAATTGGCATTGAGAGTGTCAATGTTGGTCCAGGTTGGGGAATAAGAGTCCTCCTGATATATTAGAAAACCCTGCTCGTTGGTCGAAAGGTCATGGATCAGCAGTTCTGCGCCACAACCCCTGGCGTTCGCGACGATCTCGGGAGCAACAGGTAGTTCATTGGCGAGCAGGTTGTTTGCCCATCCACCAGGTGTGCCTCGCCAGGGCTCTGACGGACTGACAGCAGAATCAGCGCCTGGAGGGTGAGGAGGAAAGTAGCCTGCTGCACTTGAGGCAGGTAATACTACGGGCGCAGTATCAGCATCCGCTGTAGGGAGCGGGACTCCATCAGGATCACTGGTTATCAACACGACTACTTGGTCAGAGAGAATTCTGCGTCCTTGGGCATCGATGGCAGCCGCAATCAGCGAGTGGCTGCCAGGGTCATTGGGGAGCCAGGAGAAATAGGTCGAGAAGGGCAGCGCCCCACCAATGGGAGCAGCCTGCACTCCAGCTAACTGACCATCCAGCCACAATTCGATAGAATTGAATACCTCAGGACCAAACGCTGTTGCGTTTACCATGAATGACTCATTCGCCGGCAATTGGATGCCATTCCAAAGATTGCCCAAGGAGACTTGAGCGGAGGGCGAGCCAACCTCTGGCAGCCCTTCAGAATCCTGGTAATTGGAAAAATTGATTGTTACGACGCTGACTGTGACAGCTACCACGAGCAACGTAGTACCAATCGCAGAACCGAATAAAAGGTACCTCAGCCAATTGAATTTACTAACAAAGGGATCGCACATGGCGTAGCCTCCTACTCGCACAAGTTGACTAAGGCGTACAGGGGTTGCCCGGGGATGCGCCAGCAGGGCAGGGGGCAACACAGTCGATCGCGCCGCCGGGCTGCCGCACAGTGCAGCCGGATGGTTTATCTGTCGGCGTAGCGGTAGGCCGGGGTGTAGCGGTGGGAGTGGCTGTGGGCAGTGGGAGCGGTTCGAAGGCTGGCGCGTTTTCGCAATCACCCTTTACCTCGACCAGGGTTTCATCCTTAGGCACAGTGCACTCGACGCCGTTATTGGCTCCGATGACTTTCCATAGCCATTGGCTCTGGCCGATCACAGGCGCGGTTTGACCGGGTGTAAAACTATCAACCGGTTCGTAGCCGGTGCCGGGGCGACAAAACAGGTTCACCAGGGCGGTAAGTGTGCAGGCTTCGACTTCTGCGGTAGTTGCTGTCGGAGTAGGGGTAGGGGTTGCGGTTGCTGTTGCAGTTGTGGAAGCGGTCGGCGTTGGGCTCGCCTGGTCAGGTTCCTCGCCCTCATCCCCCGTGATGGTAACCCGTACCTGAGCAGATGCGCTAAACTCCCCAGCATTGCCCGAAAGAATCTCGATCAGATAGCTGCCTGGCGCGAGGGGTGACCAGAAATATTCCCCCAGGAATAGGGTTGCCGGTTGCGCATCTCGAGAGCTCGAAGGCGTTGCTGGCACTGTCGCTAGAGTAATGCCATTGATACGCACTTCGAATTCGGTCAAACCCCCTGGGCTGGAACCATGGAAGACTAGGGTATATGGCTCGAATGGAAGGACCGAATTAGCTAAGGGGGCATCGATCCAGGTTTGGACGGGTTTGGAAGGTGAGGCAATATCTTGTACAACGCCTACCTTGAGGGGTTTTTTGCACGCTGACCCCAGCATACCCAGGAGCAGGAAGATCAATATAGCACATTTTCTCATCGTCAGCCTCCCATTCATTCCCCGAATTTTGAACTAACTTGAATAGATCAATCCGCGCAAACGCGCCTCATGGATGAGGGTGTGCTCTGCGATCTTGTTCTTTGGAGTTAGGTGAGATAGGAAAACGGTGCTGGCACCATCCGAATGCGATGGATTCAGTATATGTGATTTTTTGATGAAGTGCAATATTACCGAAGGGGGATATAGATAAAAAAGGCTGGCTCCGTGTTCCAAATGCCGACAGCCATTATTATCTATCGTTCCTTTTGGAATAGTTAATTATTTCACCATTAATATGCTATAGTTAACGTGGATAGGTACCATTTCTACAGAGCACAGAATATATTCATTACCAGGGTAGAAAACATATCCTGAGGAGGAAAAATGAAGGCCAAAATATTCTTGCTCTCCGTGTTTGTTTTCCTGTCGCTGACTGCCTGCAATTACCCGGGTCCGACGACAAGTATCCCATGTGATGTAAATTTCTTGATTAAGGCGATCCTGGATGCTAACCAACTCCCGGATATTGATACCTTTGAGTTAGCCCCAGGGTGCATCTACGAGCTTGTTGAGGTTAATATCGTCAAAGATGGGAATAACGGATTGCCGATCATCGAATCCCCGATTGTGATCAACGGCAATGGAGCCACCATTCGCCGCAGCGAAAGTGCTCCAGCGTTTCGTCTCATGTATATAGTGGCACCGGGGAATCTTGACTTACATGATCTTACTCTGAGTAACGGCAATATAGATCATGATGGAAATTCGTCGCCCGCTGGGTATGGTGGAGCAATATTAAATTTTGGCCGACTGGAAGTAAATAACACCTTGATTACTAAGAATTACGCGCATACTGGTAGCGCAATCCAAAATCAAGGATCTGCAGATATCAAGAACAGCACGATTAGCCATAATAAAGTTAATATTCAAGGCGCCATAAATAACTATGGAGAACATATGACCATTTCTCACTCCTTAGTCACCGGTCACAATTGGTATGGCGTAAATAACTATGAGGGCATTCTGCAAATAACAAATTCAACCCTTAGCGGAAATTATATCGGCGTTAGTAACGATGATCCTGGTCACGTGTCATTGGAGTTCGTAACTTTCTCAAATAATTCGCTAGGGATCAACTCGGTCAGCGGCAGCGTTACCATTCGGAACTCATTGTTCGGCCCCCATTTATCTAAAGTTTGTGGCGTTGGGCCAAACATACTCACATCCCTGGACGCCAATATCGATACAGACGGAACATGCAAAGTTATCACCGTACCAGCCCATAGTCTTGTGCTAGGTCCGCTTGCCGACAACGGAGGCCCCACATTTACTCACGCATTAGGCGAGGGAAGTGTAGCCATTGACGCTGCGATTGGCGACTGCCCAGTGAACGACCAAAGGGGCGTACACCGGCCAAAAGGCGCGGCCTGTGATGTTGGCGCCTATGAGTATGATGGCGAATTCGAACGTCCCACCTCGACCCATACCGCCTTGCCTGACAGCAGGGGTACCTCAACATTTACACCCACCTCCTCGCCCACGTCTACACCCACCTCGACGAGCACCGTGACGGCTTCCTCGACTGCGACTCTCACACCCACGCAGGAAGACTGCACGTTTACTGCATCTGCAAACCTCTTCTGTCGTTCAGGACCTGGCAGTTCGATCTATCCTGAAATTGATACCTTCACGCCAGGGCAAAGCGGCCCGGTCTTTGGCCTTAGTCCAGACGGTTTCTTTGCTCAGGTTGAAGGGGGCAATAACCATGTCCCTTGCTACGTCCCCTTGGATGAGCGATACGGCACGCTGAGTGGATATTGCGACGATTTGCCGGTCCTGGCTCCACCGCCGACGCCAACCCCCAGCCCCAGTCCCACACCAAGCCATACACCTCCCATCCAAGGATGTACAGTTCGTCAACCGGGGGGAGCGATTGAATGTGTGGCCCCTTGTCCCGCGAACGCCGCTCCTGGTGATGCCTGTACAATGCCGTAAGATTAGGACTTTCAATTAAGAGAACAACCCCCTTAGGGACATCCTTTGGGGGTTGTTCTCGTTGCTATTGTAGTTGTCAAGGATTAATCGTCTGAGGCTGCAGTCTCTTCGCCAGCCACCTCGACCCTTTCAACGATCAACGTGCATTTGGTCACCAGCGCGGCGATGGCGCCGATGGCGGCTAACTGCGGGGCTAGCAAGGCGCCTACCACACCCACATAGAGGGGGACATCGATCAAGATTTTGCCTTCCTCGTTCTGGATGGCTACCCGGCGGATATTGCCTTCGTGCAGCATCTCCTTGAGCTTGCCGACTAGCTTATCGCCAGCGATTTGGAATTCTTCAACTCGGGTTTTGGTTTCTTCAGTCATCTCTTTTCCTTTCTAATTGTTTAGGATTCTTTCAGTACCAACACAAGATTTTCCTGATGTAAGGGTGCTTGGGCCGCTCTACACCCCAAGCACCCTTACATCGAATTTATTAGATGCAGTTATTTCAATATACGTGAAAACGATAAAATTGTTTCAAATTTATCGTATATAATCACTGTATAACTTTAGGAGGTTAGGATCATGAACGGTCATCCTTGGAAACCCTCTCAAAAGGTTTGCAGCTTCATATTGGCAACGATCAACCTGTTTGGACTGGCATTTGCCCCTTGGAATGCCCACTCACTTACTTCAGAATCCCTCACAGCTTCTTCGCAACTTACATTAGCCGAAATCGCCGAACAGGTAGCCGATGAATTCGGCCTTGTCACCAGCGTTGTCGATGCGGGCTCACCAACCCCAATATTCGTCTTCGAAGAGCGCCATGATTCCCGCTTGGGTCATGTGGAGATCGCCATCATGCTCAATCGCCTCTATGCCGACCACAACTTGCGTCACATTGGGCTAGAAGGCCACCCAGCAAGTCAAGCCCCTCTTGATCTTTCATGGGCACATCAGCAACCTTTCTATCAGCCTGAGCAGACTATCACTGCCCGTGAAGATGTGCTGGTGCAGACATTGCAAGATGGTGAGATCGGCAGTGCTGAACTGCTCGGTTTACTCTACCACGATGTCGTCGTGGACGGGATCGACGATGCTGACTTGTACGCATTCGATCCTCCCGAAGGTGCCTGGAATGCGGCGGACTTCTACTTATACTACATCGCCTTAGAGGGGATGAACGAGACCGAAACCAATATTTGGAACGCGCTCTACGATAGCGAAAAGTATACCGAGGCTTTCGAATACGCCATGAGCACCGATGAATTTGCCTGGGAGAAGTGGCAAAGCTTTAGCGATCAGGTAGAGGTGCTTTCGGCTGAGAATTGGCTTTTAGCTTTGGATGAATTGCGTGCTCAGGCCGAGGTGGTGGGCGTCGATCTAGATGAAGTCGAAAAATCCGACTTAGATGCGCTTGGCGAGTTCTTCGAGCATGTCTCGCAGCGCAGCGATGCCATGGTGGCTGCCATGCTCGATCTGGCTGCAGCATATCCCGAGGCGCCGCTGGCGATGACCATCGGTACACTGCATACGGAGCGCGTCACCCAGTTACTCAACGAAGCTGGGGCGTCTTTCGTCGTCATTCGGCCACTTTCGTTGGCAGAAGGCAGCACATTGGGTTTGCTTTCGCCTGAGGCCTATCGACGCAAGCAGCAGGGTTTCTCTGTCGCTCCTGAAGGACATTTCAATGCCCTGGTGGACGGCCGCGGTAAGATGCCCGACCCAACGACCCCCAAAAGCTGGTATCAATTCCGCTTCCAGATCGCCCAGATTCTGCAACGCTGGGCCTTCGAAGCCGCCAATGGGCGCCCCATGGAAGACGTTCGTCTACAGGGAGATGCCTGGGAAGGTATCGGTGTCGAGATCGTCGATATTTTTCAAAAAGACGGCGATGCCAATCCCACCGTACAATGGCAAGTACGTCAGCGTTGGGTTGAGAATAAAAGCCCCATGAGTTTGGTGGGGGATATCGCCAGGGCTGTTTTGGGTATGGGTTCCAATCAAGAGTCGGGGGAACATAAAGATCGCATCCTGCTCAGTGGCACGGTCAAACAGGTCGAAGGAACAAATCAAAAGCCCGCCTTGAACATCTTCGGGCGCATGTACCAGGGGTGGCAGGCCTTGATGGGGGAAGATCCTGCCTCCGGAGATTCTGCCGGTGATCCCACCAAGCCTGATAGGATTTGTTCCACAGCGGAGGCCACTTCGACCATAGAGACGGGCGGTTAAAGTATTATAGATAGTGACTGAAATTTGTGTCATTCTGAGGCACGCAGTGCCGAAGAATCTGAGCGATTTGAAGTGATAATGATAGATTCTTCGCTCATGCCCAAGGCATTTACTCAGAATGACAAAGTTGAGTGAATTACCCAGGTTCCACTCGCTCCGCGGTGGAACCTGGTTTTTAGTTCCGTATTTATTGAGTTCCAGGGGGGGCGTAGAAGCGCACCTTCCACTTACTTGGTGCTTCTTCCCAGGCTGAGGTATTCATTGTGACAATGTGCACCCAGGTCTGCCCGGGATGCAGGGGGAAGAGATTCCCGTCTATGTCCACGAATTTGATCGGTCGCTGTTGCCCGGTCTCTTGTTCGTACTCTCCGGCCAACGTGCTCCAATAGATGCGGTGGGCTTTCCCATCCCTGAATAGGATGGCGGGACCGCGTGCAAATTCCAATTCGATATCGATAATGGTTGGCTTGATGGCATTGTGATTGGCGAACAGGATGATCACATTGTGGAAGATCAGTTGGCGCTGATTGAGTTGATCGGTGGCCGGGTAGAATATCCCGGTGCCATCCGCATTATCGATGTAGCGCAGGTAGCCACCCGAAAGCGGGTCGAACAACCACTGGGCCTGGTTGTAGTAGTTGTAGAAGATGAGCACTTCCAAGGCATCCTCGTCTGCGATGGCAGAGTTCGATTGGGTCTCTGGGAATTCCCTTGGGGGCACGGACTGTGGATACTCAATGGAGACTGGCGGGGGTTTTGCACCACCAGTCTCGGGAGGAACCAAGGATTCATCCCCAATGTTCAGTTCGGGTTTCGTCTTTGGGGCTTGATATTGACCGCTTGTTAGAGGGACATTCAGGAACAAGTTGCTCGAATAGTTGATTACGCGGTCGATCACCTCCACTTGCTTGGCGATTGCGATCAAGCGATCAACGGCCAGGTAAGCGCTGTTGATATCGGACTTATCTGTGCCGAACACGGAGGCACATCCCGAGACGGGGACATCGTAGGAACTGCCTGCAAAGATCAAACACGCTTTTGCGAATAAGTTAGCGAGGTATTTGTAGGGCAAACGCCCCGAGCGGACGGGTCCAACTTTGCCGCCGTTTTTCTTTTCCCCATCACCATTTTTCTTTTCGCCATTGCCGCCACCGTTTCCACCGCCGCCATTGCCATTACCGCCCCCGCCATTTCCCTCGCCGGGTTTGAGACCAGCGTCCCAGCGATAGTCATCGTCTGAAAGATTGATCCCAGTGGTTTGGCCCGTGCTGGGATCAGCATCGCTATCGACGTGATCGTCATCCTCGGCGTCCTGCTTGGTAAAAACCAACCCCGGAGGCGGATCAAATTTGATGGTATACACTCTCTTTGGATCAACGTTGAAGCCGTAAAAGCCATTGGAATCTGTGGTGGTGGTTTCTAATAACTGGTTTGATTGTCCATCGTGGAGATGTACGCACACGCCCGCGATGCCCCTTTCGCCGACGTCTTGAATGCCATTGGCGTTGTCGTCCGACCAGACATAGTTTCCCAGGATCGTTCCTGTTTTAGTGAAGGGACCCTCACGGATGGGGCAATCTCCGCTGATGAGCTCTTCGGAGATTGGGAATTCACCGTAAAAGAGGGCCAGGAAGCGTGTCATACCTTCGCCGATGAATAACTCGAAGATGTATGGTGCAAAGGACAAGCCCGCCTGGGGGCGCGCCGAGGGCGGGAAGTTGGTGATGGAAATCAGAATCGCCGGTAAATTCAGGTTGTCGGGATTGGTTACCGGCAACCCGGTTAACGGATTGTAGTTGGGGGGGAAATCCGCCTGATCAGGTCCCAGGAGCGCTTTTGCTTGTGTAGGTGTCGGAGTGGGGGTGTTCGTGTGGGTCGCGGTTGCGGTTGCTGTCGCTGTCGCTGTAGATGAAGGGGTCGCGGTCGCCGTCGGGGTCGGTGACGACGTGGAGGATGGACTGGCTGTAGCTGACTGCGTTGGTGTTGCTGTACTCGTGGATGTCGCTGTTGTCGTTGGTGTGGGGGAAGGGATAATCTGGGATGTCCGTGGGATAAAAAATGGAAAATCACAAGAGGCCAGCGCGCAGGCATATCCAACCAGTAGGAGCAGAATTAGCAAAACCCTGATACGTGAAGTCATCATCGTCCCTCCCAGTTAATAACCAATTTATGAATTATAAATGGAAGGACGATCATTTTCTGCGTTGTTCTTT
>CAYTKR010000068.1:0-26107 GCA_964438295.1 uncultured Anaerolineales bacterium | reverse complement strand
TTGATGTTCTCGAAGAAGTTTTTGATGTTGTAATGAAACTAAAAATTTTGGCGTTTTCTAAAGGAGGCGATACCAGCAGCGAGGATAACCAACACCATCAACACCACAACCCCGCCCAAGGCAGGCAACACCCATCCGGGCCGTGCCATCACGGGGGATGCTTCTGGAATTGGAATGTCCATTTCTACTTGAGGCATGACGGTTGCGATTGGGCTTCCCGAGGCAATATCCAAGCGTGTATCCATGGACACAATTTGCTGGTCACTCACGAGCGAGAAATTCCCAGACAAATCGCCGCGCAGTTCAGGCGTTGACAACGCGGCACCTGACCAGACCACTCCCTGATCTGAACTCCCCAGCACAGCTAATATGGCGCGATTGGGATTCCAAGGAGATTGGAGCAATTCAACATAACCCATATCGGCAGAAGCAGGCAACCGGTAAGATACCTGGAGTTCCTGGACGGATGCCATATCATTTCCGCCCTCGAAAGGTGCAGGCAGGTATGGAGCCAACTCAGCAATGATCGGTTGCGTAGAAGCACGACCTACAATGACCAAATCGTTAAATTGTTTGGCCCCATCAGGTACTCCCGTGCTGTAGAAGGTTTCGAATTCGGCCAAAGCCCAATTGGTATCATCGCCCATTTTGTAAGCAATTTGTGAGGCGACCTGTGCAGCAGTAGTATCACCTTCCGGCAACACGAAAGCTACACTCCCCTCTGCTGGGCTTAGAGAGAATAGGCCCCGATAGAGGCCCAGATCGAGTACTCGACTGGGGACTGTTTCGGGCGCTGGGATCAAGGGGAGATGAAGCACAGAATCTTCGAAGATCGTGAACCAGAGGTTGTTGGCAAAGAATTCTGCACACACATCCACGGGGATGAGAGAGAACACTACGCGCAGACGGTTGAAGCCTGGGCGAAGCGCTGACTGGGGGATCCTGGCCTGAAGTTTGCCCGTCTGGGCAGATTCTTCGGTGAAGGGAGCGGTACCGATCGACTCACCATTCAACTGCACAGAGACTCCCGAGCTGCCAAAATCCAGCAAGGAGGAATGGGCATAGGATAATTCGAAATAGCTATCACCTTCGGGCACCATACCCGGTGGAACGTAGAATTCGAACTCTCTGCTCACCACACCCAGGTAGGTAGTGCTTTCAGTTTGATAACCAAGGTCGGCCAATGTGCGATTGGCTGAGGTTGTCGCTGTTGTAACTGTGGGGTTAATCGCCGCGATGCGCGCCACATTGGGTTGCTCAAGTCCAATCACCATACCTGAACCGAAAGCCTGCGCAGCCTTTACAACGCCGACATCCTGATCGCTACCAACGACAAAGACAGCCTTCGACGAATTCCAAGGGGAAATTGCCAACTGTAGAATGCCATCGTCTGGGGCACCATTTGGGGCAGTAAATTCATTAACCCCTACCGGCAGGCTGACCTGACTCAAGATCGGCAGTGAACTGGGTTTGCCCACGAATACCAGGTGCGTACTGTTTTGCAACTCAGGTGTCAGTTGGCCAACTGGAATGAAGGAGAAAACCATATCACCACCAGTCAGGTTGCCGAAACCTGCCACAGTCATCAAGGCCGCTCGCATCTCCGAAGCGGTCGGTTGGTCCGGAATAACGAATGTGACAGCATCCTGGGCAATGGAATCAAGCTGGTATATCGGCCTTGGCAGTAACCCCAGGTCTGTAGTCAATGTGCCAGATTGATGGGGTAAGATCAGGCGCGAACTTGGCCGGACAACCACGACGACATCAATGCCATAGGTACAACTCTCATCACTGATCAGAGTCAATGCAAGTTCATGACGGCCATCGTCTCTGCCGGTTTCAAGCGCAGCCAGGGGGACAGGGATACTGACAGAACGATCCCCGTACACATCGAGCAACACACTTGTAGCAGTCACGCCATTGAAACTCACTTGCAGCAATCCGCCAAAGACCTCAGGTCTTTCGAGCAGCTCGGTGCTTTCAGGAACGGTGTAATAGAATGCCAGATCTAATTCCACAGAAGTGCCCTGTGTGAGCTGCCAATCGGGTGGCAATCCAAATCTCAGATCGTACCCATCGAAGGGCCCATTCAAAGTGAACTCGGTCAAACCAAGAGTTGTGAAACTGTATTCATTCTCTCCAGTGACAGCTTCAGGATCAACTTGAACGCTGGCAGCCTCCTCTGGGGTGGGATTTGCGTCTTGTGCGTAGCTTGGGCTCGGTACCATCACGACCAACCCCAACACCAGGGTCAACATCGTGAACCCTAGCAAAACTTTTTGGGTGATTTTCGCAAAATTCATGGGTCTTCTCCTTCTTTATAATCGCTGATTCAATTTGATCGCGGTACCCGCTGCCAAAGCGAGGTTTGGCGACCTGTGATAAAACGATGAAATCCAACTAAAGCAGCAAAATTGCTGTTGACTATGAAGCTTGGCAAATAGAGTATCTTGCCAAGCAGGCTATTTCTATTCTCGATCGATGCTCCATATAAGGCCAATGCATAGAACATAATTTGCAGAATTAATAAACCGAAAAAGTATGGCTGAGCAGAATTTAAGGTAAGTTGGTTTGCCCTGCCTAAGTTGAAACCTGCTATCAGGGCGTTGCAGACGAAAGCACCGATCATCGCGAAGGGCAAGAACATTCTCAAGAGCTTGTGTGAAGAGACTTGCCACAACACAACAGGACGGTTGAGCGGCAGCGTTTCCCTCGCCCGGGCTAATGCCTGGTAACGACCCGCGATAATTCGAGAGCGGCGTACTTTTTCGCCCTCGGCCGATGGAGAGACTCGCTCATACGATTTCGCTTTAGGGGCATAAGCCATCTTGTATCCTTGACGTACAACCCTCATGCCCATATAAAAATCATCATTGATGATATCATCCGGGGGTGTTTCGATTAGTTCTTTGCGAACGGCCCACACTTCCCCAGAAATTGCCACACAGCATCCAAAACGGGACTCGGCCTGCTTGATGAAAGACTCATAACGCCAATACAAGCCTTCCGACTCCCCTAAGACACCATCTTCTTTCAAGATCGATTTGGCACCACTGACCGCTCCGACTTTGGGATCAATGAAAGGGCTAACTAGCGCGTGTATGGTGCGAGGAGAATACATATTGTTGGCATCAGAAAATACCACAATGTCGCCGCGCACTATGTTTAGCGCCCGCCCAATAGCGGCCAGTTTCCCACGGCGAACAGGGTCAAAGGATAGCTCGACACCATGCTTAGCATACGAATTCACGATCTCTACCGTATCATCATCGGATCCATCAGCTGCCACTACTATCTGCAAATTTGCGACAGGATAATTCAAGGAGAGGCAGTTTTCCAACTTTTGGGCAATCACAGTCTGCTCGTTATAAGCCGCGATCAACAACGTCACAAAAGGAGTATCCTGGTGTGATACTTGTTCTTGCGGTTTCAGCCTTGAAAACAGCGTGATCAGCATTGGATATCCGATATAAACATACACAATCAATCCGATAGAGATCCAAAATATACTAACAATCCAATTCATCCTGCTAACACAACTCTACTCGCATTACATCATTCTCTAATGCCAAAATCAATTTTTGTTTACTGCAACCGAATGATAATCGAGCAAACGATCATAAACCTCACGCATGCGGCGTGCAATTACGGGGAAAGCAAAATCTTCGACCATCTTTTGGCGAGCACTCGTTCCAAGCGATCGACGCAATTCCGCATCACTGAGCACCTCTCTCAGACCCGCTTTCAAGGAATCAGTCGCTTCAGGATCTACCAACCAGCCATTGACGCCATGCTCGATTACATCGGGAGCGCCCCCCACATTGGTCGCTACAACAGCCAATCCGGCGGCCATGGCTTCTAACATCGCATTTGATAGTCCCTCTGTCGATGATGGCAGCACAAATACGTCAGCGGCCTTTAAATAAACATCGACCTGATCAGTGAATCCAATAAAGCGCACATTCTGACTCGCAATGTCTCTGAGGGCGTCTGCCTGAGGTCCAGAACCCAAGATTAGCAACAGCAATTCAGGATGACGGGTATGCAACTGTTCACAGACTTGGATCAGATGATGAACTTGTTTTTCAGCAACTAGTCTGCCTGTGTACACACAAATCAAGCCATCTTCTGGCAAATTCAAATATTTCCGCAGCGATCTCTTCTCAGTTTCACTCACTGGGGAAAATTTATAGGTATCGACGCCGTTTGGCAATCGCTCTCGCCTGCGAGCAGAGATCCCCAGGTCGGCTAATTCCCGATCGATCTCGTCGCTGATCACCAAAAATGTGTCCACCGACTTCCGCATCCAATCGATGCGCGCAGCGTTGAACAATTTCGTTTTCAAGCGATGCAGGTCTCCAAGATTGCCTCCGCGCAGCACCTTAGCGACCAGGGGTGCACCTATCAATCGCTTGCCTGCCAGCCCAGTTGTCAAGGGAGAAAGCAAACCGTGTACGTGCACGATATCCGGTTTTATGCGATTCAAAACTGGCAATGCCATGAGCGTAAAACTTGCCGAGGCAAAATTCTTCTTCCCAGGGCTACCTATGCGATAAATATCCACATCATCAACAACATCGCATGTGGCTAACCCAGGATACTTACGCGTAATTACAGAGACTTTCACATTGTGGGCCTGTAAAAATGGCCCCAGGGAGGCTAATTGCCCTTGGGCTCCACCAACATGTGAAAGGTAATCCTGGATAATCATCGCGACATTAATGTGTTTATTCATTCGTTGCCAATTGAAATCGAGAATCCATTTTGGCTTCCGATAAAATCTTAGTATAGAGGGAAAAAAGCAGATCTGCCCATGGCTTTGGCCCATGGTTGCGGATTGCATGTTCACGGGCATTTTGCCCAAAATTTCTTCGCTTCTCTTGGTCATCAAGGAGTGCCAGAAGCGCGGCAGCCAATTTCTCAGGATGATGTGGGGGAACAATGATTCCTGAATTTTCGGGCACCACGCGCTTAGCATCCCCAACGTTCGTCGCAACTACGGGTAATCCGTAGATCATCGCCTCGAGTAGCGCTAATGACAACCCCTCCCAATGAGAGGAACTCACATAAATGTCACTGGCTGCCAACAAAGCTGGCACATCATCACGGGAGCCAGCCATAATGACATATTCAGAAAGCCCAATGGCCTCGATTTGACTAACCAGTTGCTCTTTCAGATTGCCTTTACCGACAATCAACAACAATGCCTTTGGCTGTCGGTTATGTACAATATTGAAAGCATCAATCAGATCAGAATACCCTTTGGGCGCTGATAACCGTCCCACAGCAATGATGATGAGACGATCTTTATCTCCTACCAGTTCTTCCTTTACAGCAATAGCTTCCTGATGGGGAATTTGGTCAGGCACTGGCACAGCATTTGGTACAGGGTAAACCTGTTTTCCATTCATGCGCGTTCGCAGTGCTTCGGCAGCGGAGTAACTATCCCCAGTTACCATGTCTGCTGCAAATCGAAGCAGCCAGGTTTCAAGCCGATGGCGTATGGGATGATAAATTCCAGGGTCGATGCCAGAGGAATGGCTCATAGCCATCACGGGAATTCCCGCTAAACGTGCTACCAGGACACCAACGATATTGCCATACGTCAGATGCGTGTGCACCAGGTCGAATTTCTCTCGGCGCAAGTACCTGGTCAGGGAAATAATTCGTTGCAGGTCTAAGAGTTTTTTGCCTGGAAAATATTTCAGAGTGGCGCCATTTTTGCACAGTTCACCCTCAAAGGAAAGTGATTTGCTCCTATGCAAACTAAGGATGACCAATTCCGCACCATAATCCTGGATCACTTCTGAAAGAAGGACAACTGATTTTTGAGCGCCGCCTAATGCAACGTTGTCAATGATGTGTGCAACCCTCACAATTTCCTCCGCTTCAGGGTATTCACGAATACTTTTTGAGCTTGCAAAGCCAAATCGCGCTCCTGATACCCAAGGGTGACCAGATACACAACGCCTCCAACAAAAGCTGCAACAATCAGTTGAATCACTGGGCGTGTTGCTGCGCTCAGTGATAACACCCCCAATACAATAGCAGCCATAATTCCACCACTAACCAGGGCAGGACGGAACGTATCGAACATCACTTTTAACGTTGTTTTGGTCATGCGGGCTGCAACGATCAAATTCAGCGTTCCAGCCAACAAAGCAACCAACGCGTGTGACCATCCAACAGAAGCAATGGTGCCAATTCTTGTGACGGCAAAATATAATGCAGGCATCAATATGGCCACGCGCACCAGTGCCAATTTGGTAAGCGTGTAAGGCTGGCCCTTGGCCTTATACACACTGCCAGCATTATATGAAAGCGAGAAGATCAATGCATAAATCGAGATCGCCTGCAACACGGGGATGGCTTCAACCCACTTCTCGGTGAAAAAAGTCAAAATGAAGGGCCGAGCTACCAAAGCCAATCCCAGCCCAATCGGGATGGTCACAAAAGATAAATATGCTGTCGATTTCAAGAAGCCCTGCTGCAGGTCAACTGATTTCTCTTTCATCTTTACGAAGACAGGAAAACTCACATTATGGATAACATTACTGAACTCTAAAATGAGCATTTCTGGAATGCGATACGCTATCGAATACACACCCAAAGCAGTGGTACCTAGAAATCGGCCAATAAACAGGGCATCAGAATCCCTTAAGAAGTATGCCAGGATGTTCACAGATAATATGCCAGCTCCATAGGATAACAAATCTTTGGCCATTTTCCTGTCGAACCGCAAGGAAGGTCTCCATGGCAGCACAATCCATAAGACGATCACAAAAACCACCACAGCGCCTACATTGCCAATTACCAAACTCCAAACGCCAAATCCTAGCAAAGCGAATCCCACGGATAGCGCAGCCTTGCCAATATTGCGAGCCAGACTGGGAATGAACGCTTTGCCAAAAGCCAGGTTCTTACGCAGCAATCCCTCATGAACCTTACCGAATGCAGATATGGGGAATGTCAATGCCAGCATTCTAGTCACGTTTATTGCCCGATCATCTTGAAAAAACGCGCCTACAAAAGGGGCAGCTACCCATGTAAGTGCAAAAAGCGTAATCCCAAAAAGAAGCACCAACCAAAACGCTGTATCTGAAGCCTTGGGGTCTTCTTCATGATAAATAACGGCAGTTCCGATGCCAAGATCACGTACGACGTCCAAGAAGTTCGTTACTACTAAAGCATAACCAACGATCCCAAAATCATCCTTGGTGAGAAGCCTGGCCAGGATAATGGTGCTGATAAAGACAACCAATTTCCCAGAGTAGCGTGCCGCATAAATCCAAAAGGTTCCTTTCAGGGCTACCCGAGTAAAATCTACCTCATCTGTGGGTTGCATTGCTTATCAGTAGCGTATTCCATATAATTTTTTGTGGCGCTCAAATTCCAACCGTGAAAGTTGGGGAAGCGCCAAAGCAATACCAACCAGAAGCCACATGAATCTTGGATATGACGAATGCATAAACAATGCACCAACAAAATATCCAAAGATGCCAATGCTGTATGCTGTAACTAGGCCAGCCAGGTCCTCGTTTTCTATGCGTTTGAAGTCTCGCCTTGCATCCCTTAGGCTTCTATAGATCAGCCACAGGATAATAGCAAAAAAGGCAAAACCGAATAAGCCACGTTCTGCCAGGATCTCCACATATAAATTGTGCGGTGAGCGGCCTTCCGTACGCGGGTCGAGGCCAACACGTCTGGAATAATCTTGATAATGAACCGGGTAGTTCTCCACCCCTACTCCTAGTATGGGGTGATCTCTGAACATCATCCAACCAACCAGCAACTCGCTTGTGCGACCTCTGTAAGATACTTCTCCAACTGGGTTATAGTCTGATCCAGGAGTGAAGAGCACCAAGGTTTCCATTCGCTCTACATATTCTGCAGGCATAAATGGCAGCATCATCAGCCCAATAAGGAGGAACATCATGATTGAAGAGAACTTGGGGCGGTAGTAGATCAGAAACAATCCTCCTACAGCAACCAAGGAGACGAAACCGCTACGTGAGAAAGTAAGCACAACCGCAGCCAAAACCACGGCAGCGGTCACGCCCGTGAAGAGTCGCAACCAGCGCGATTTCTCTTTCAAGAATCGGTCTACAGCAATTGGCAGCAAGACCAACATGATCTGAGAATAATCATTCGGATTTCCAAAAGGCCCAGAGATACGGTTGGAATTTGTCTCGCCAACAATGTGCATAACCCTTGTTTGGGAGAATCCCCAAAAGTTATTGTCGAAACTTCCAGTAGCGTACTGGAAAACACTTAATGTTCCCAAGAAGAAACCAGCAACCAGCAAGGTATAGACCACATAGCGCAATTGTCGCGGTCGTCGCAACAAGATTGAAATGATAACGACAATCAACGCGTCTTTCACAAAACTCATCGTCGCGGCTTGAGTTTTTACTGGATCTGCCGCGTAGAGAATGGAGGCAAAACCGATAATTCCATACCCAGCCATCAAAATGGCTGGTCTTTGCCAACCTTCGGGCCTTTCTCCAAAGATCACCCAGCGCGCTATGATCGCCAACAGCAATAGCAATACAAAGGACTTGGCTACAGAAGGTGCTCCATGGAACTGGACCGCGATATCAGAGAACCGCGTATATGTTATGAAGATCAGTACCAGCAATCCCCAGTCCACTCGGGCCAGTGATACGGCAAATGCGTAGAAACCTATGACAATTACAAAGAGATTCAACGCATCGGGCACGCCGACCACAACAATACCAGATACAAGACCAACAGTAAGCCCTACGATACCGTAGAGAATCTGCAACCAACTGCGCGTCCTGGGTAATGGTTGAAGTAACATTAAAACCGCCTATTCCAATCGACCTTTCCTGCTCGGCACACGTGAGTTAGAAAGCGATCGCTAGAATCCGATCAGAGCTCGAGTCTTATACAGCACCAATCCATTATCGTCGTGTTCCGCTTCATCCAAGGCAGACTCAGCGCGCTCGATCACAAGGTTCGCGCCATCACCAGCCAAACGTTCTCCGATACCCACTTTTGGTTCCAACCGGACGGTCTCACCATCTGGACTGAAACGCATGGGGCTCGTAAGCGCCGACTGCACTCGCCCTAAGGTGCTCAAGGCAGCCTTACCGGGAGTATTAGGCAGCATAATCGAAAAGGTGTTCTCATCCCAACGGCCAATTGCGTCATTTCCGCGCAGTTCATTCCGCATAATGTCTGTGATCTGTCGCAACAATTGTTGCACGATGGGCTGTGGCATCACCTGCAAATAATTTGCCAGCCCATCCAGGCGTACTAAGCCTAAGGAAACCAGCGATTCTGCCGAGCGACCAGTGAAATCATCCAATTGGTCCTCGAAGAAACGCCGGTTGAATGCTGATGATGTATTGTCTACCTGTGTACGTGCCAGGAAAGCTTCAAGAGGCGTACGCAATTGCTCACGAATGATCGCCAGTACAGCACCCATAACCAGACCCAAGACAAATGCCAGGCTGGCATCGCGCACAGGTCGTGGTGAAATCGGCTCTGTGGGCTGCTTGGCTGTATCCATGAAGGAGACTTCATATACAGTATACAACTGGGAAATATAGTTGATCGCTTGTTGCCCCAAACTGTTGGCGATCAACGTGGTCATACTCGGATTAGGTCCTTCGACCGATAGCTCTAAGATGTTGGCATCAGGCAAAACCACGGTTGTATGAGAATATTCCGACATTACTGCGCTAGAGAGTCCCAACGCAGCCATAGTATCGTCGAAGATCCTCTCGCTGTTGATCACCTCCGCATACGTTGCGATGATCGAGCGTTTGTCCAAAGCCTCTAGGCTGCGCAGCAAATCTGTATCGTCCGCACCGAATTGCTCTAAGTCAGGTGCAACGACAAATTGCGCAGTGGATCGGTACGTCGGGGTGACAAGAAATACTGCTGCCAGCGCAATTGCTAAAGCCGCCAAAGCGGTGAGAATGATGATCCACCAGCTTCTTTGTAGCATTTGCAGATATATTTTGAGTTCCATGACTTCTTCCTCCTCAAGGTCAGAATAATGACATCGGTGTAATTTCTTTTGTTGTTCGGGGCTCTGGGAATGCCGAGGTGATTTTCTCAGCAATTCGTAGAGTACCAATTATCTCTATCACACATTCATCAAATATGATTAATAATCATATCTATACGCAGAATTATAATATCTTTTTTTTGACGTTACTGCAATAGGACGCTGGTAACCTTAAGAGATTCATAATCTAGAAAGCAGGTTGTTGTTCTCTGGAAATCTGCGTTTGAAATTGTAATGCCAAGGATTTCACATTCTTATTAAGATCAAATTCATCCAAAACCAGTTTATTCCCAGCATAAGCCAGCCTTTTGGCATTTTCCCAATTCCAAAAAACATCTTTTATGGCCTCTACCAAAGCCTTTGAGTCTTCAGGAGGAACCAAAAACCCTGTCTCATCCTGTCGCACGAGTTCTGGGATTCCAGAGATCGAGGTCGCTACTACGGGTAGTCCTGTAGCAAAGGCCTCCATCAAGGCAACCGGTATTCCCTCCATTTTCCCTGAGGGGGTAATTACGCTGGGTTGAACGTAGCAATGGGCTGTTGGTAAAACCTCAGCCACCCTTTCTTGGGATAGTGCTCCCAGCAACTGAACATCCTTTTGTAATCCATTGGATATGATGAAATTTTCCAGACGTGGGCGTTCACGCCCTTCCCCAATGATTTGGCAACGGAAAGGAAATCCCTGCGCTTTAAGAAGTTGGCAGGCTTCCAATAGGTAAATGTGGCCCTTGTAAGGCTGTAAGCTGCTAATGTTGATGATTTCCAATCGATCCTCAGGTTCCTGGATCCATTCCCCAGGTTGCCTATACCAGGATGGCTCGATTCCACAATGGATGATGTGGATTTTGTCTTGGATGTGTTCCCCAACATCATTCACCAGGGTTCGGCGATTAAAATCCGATATTGCGGCGATAAATGCAGCCTCACTTATTTTGGTCTTTAACATGGTCGTATCAACGAAGATGTCGTGAGCATGCACGGTGACACTGTAACTCAACCCGTTAAGTTGATGGATGATCCAGGCGACCAGCGCGGGGTGCGTGGCATAATGGGCATGAATGTGTTCTACACCCTCCGCTTCCATTTGGCGAGCCATCAAGACTGCTTTTGGAAACAAGAGCAATGCGCGCAAGAAAAACTTGGGGCTGGGGATGTTTTTCCACATTGCCAGGAACCAAGTTCTCAGATACACCAAAGGATTTTCCCGTAGTGACTGCACATTCGCGATCAATATTTCCATAGAAAGGAAGGGAGTATAGCGTGCCCTACCAACCCAGGGTTGCGCATCTTTGTGAACCAATGATTGTTTTTGGTTGATCAGAGGATAAAGAGCGATTTGCCAGCCGAGTTGCTCTAGGGCATTCATCTCGCGCAGAATGAATGTCTCCGGAAGATGGGGAAACCGGGACATAATGTAGGCGATTTTCGGTGACAATCTAGGCTCAGTCACCTTGCATCATCCCATAGAATTACGACCAGAGATTTGGAAAGCCCTCCAACCGTAAAAGAGTACGAAGATCGCGAATAATTCTTCGATCAATTCCCCTTGATGCGCAACAGCAGCCAAAAAAGCTAACCCAACTAAACTTGGATGAGGCAGCAATAACGCAGGCAATACCGATTTTTCTACCTTCGACCAGCCAGCCACGATCACCAGTAATAGAGTAACCACGGCCATCATACTTTCCACAGGAGTTTGAATGGGATTCAAGAAATTATGCAGATTGGTTTCGTTTTGAAAATTATCCGGAAAAGCCGAGGGGGTTTCCCAATTGAAAATCCATTGACCCCAGCTGACCTCTTCGAGAGCAAAGAAGATCATACCAAGCATGATCACAAAGTAAGCCAGGGAAACACCTCGATGACTCCTTCTGATCTTAAGCGCAGCAATTCCTACCATGATCCCTGCAATGAAAAAGGCCAAGGCAGTAAATGTTTCAAAAAAGGCCCCCTCAGCATAGAGAGGCTTATAGGCTCGCCCAATCTTATACCCAACGAATACCACTAATCCAAGCAAAGATGACACATAGAAATTGCTGATAGGATTAGATTTCGGCTCTCGCGAAAACGGTTCAATCGAATAACTTTGGATGGTGTTTTGAAAACCCTTCACAGGGGCTGAATCGAAAATCACATTCCCCCAGAATCGCAAAACCACACCAGAGCCTACCAAACCTACCGCCAAAAAGAAATAATTGATCGTGACCAGAAACTTTATCGTTGGATTGATTTGATTATCCGAGCTAAGATTTCGCTCGGCATACTGAAAAAAGATCTCCCTGTAGGGGAATGCGATCAGCAACAACAGTCCCACGATCACCAAAAGTATTCCTAAGCGTTTCACAATTATTTGCATCTCAGAACTCATCTTATACCTACTATTTCGCTCCTCTTTGCCCCAAGACTGCAAAGACAGTTCGGAAGAGGATATGTGTATCTAGCCAAAGGCTGCGACGCTCGATATAGGCAATATCCATTCGCAGCCTCTCATCGAATTCGGTTTCTCCACGACCCAGCAACTGCCACAAACCCGTGATCCCTGGCAGGACATCCAGGCGCTCCGTCTGCCAAAGAGCATAGGTTTCAGCGCTAAAAGAGGTTGGGCGCGGGCCAACGATGCTCATCTCACCTTGGATGACATTCCATATCTGTGGCAATTCATCCAAACTTGTCTTTCGCAGAAAACGTCCGATTTTCGTAATTCGGGGATCATTGGAGATCTTGAAATCTGGCCATTGCAATTCGTTCATGTGTGCTAGTTCAGATTTCAATTCCTCGGCATTCATCACCATGGTGCGAAATTTATACATCTTGAAACGCCGTCCACCCTTGCCCGTTCTCTCTTGCCAAAAAATCACATTTCCTTCCCGCTCTTCAATTTTGATGAGCAGCGCGCATAATCCCAAAACAAATGCCCATCCTGGCAGGCTGAGAATAATGATCGAGAAATCCATTATGCGTTTGAGCACCTCATAACTGCGACCATTGAAAAATCGGTCCCGAGGGGCAAAGTTTGCCAACCAAGGATATTGGATTTCAATATTCTCGCTGGACCCGCCCCGGTAGCGAGAGACATGAGGTTCGGTAAACCATTCAGGCATCTAGATTTACCTCATCCCGATGCTAGTACTTCAGCGATTTCCTCGGTGTTTTCCCCAATCTGAGGTGCCAGAGCCTGTGTTTGGGCTCGTTTCAAAAGATCATCAAATGTCAGAGCCTCATCAGGGAAAGATGCATACCCGGTCGTTACCGTGATACCCATGCTATCCTTGATCGCAGACCGGATGCGGTCTGCCAAAACATCTGTCCCCTCAGGGTTGGTCTCCGGCAGCACCAACACAATCTCGTCTTCCTTCATACGCTCAAGAACCAGATCAGTTCGCCGCAGTTCCCGATCGAGAAGCCTGACCAGGCGGTTTGAAGCATAGCGTTTTAGCATCCCCTGGAGAATCTCTTCTGCGGCTTGTTGCATATTGAATTGCACATCTTCTGGATGCACCTTGAGCACCATCACGCTGATCGGCGAGTCATAGCGTCGGCTGCGAGCAAACTCTTTCGAGATCACCTCCTCAGCCTGCTCCATTTTCTTTACACGGTCGCTAACGTCCTCAAGCGTGGCCGTCGCTACTGTGTCTTCCACATCGAAGAGATCCATTGCCACTCTGCCAGATGCCAGCACCAATAAGGACAACATCGCCAATTCCGTAATGGTAAGGTAAGTATAGATCCCCCCCAAAAGCGGCCGTTCTCGAAAGATCGTCAACTTGAGAATGACATATGTTGCAATCCAAAAGATGATCGAGACAATATTTGAAGGGCGCAATTGCTCTGGCAATATCAGCGTGATAAAGACTGCGAAAAATGCCAGGAAATAGATAAACGTTTGCAGGTTGACAATATCAGCCTCTGCCCCAATATCAACACGCTCGATGTTGAGAAATACACCTACAATGAGAAGAAGTATTAGCAGCGAAGATCGTAAGCGTTTCATAGAACGGCTCCAAAATGCCGTCGAACGTAACTTCGAGAATATCATTGAACTTGTTTATTTTACCTTAAGAATATGCGAAATTAATTAGAATTTCTTTGCAAAAATAACAGGATACACAGAGTCACCATGCTTATCAACACTCCAACGTAGAATTCAAGAGGCTGATACTCTATACTCAATTGATGAATCCCTGGATGCGATTTGATTGCACGAAATAGGTAGTCTGCCCGCTGAATTTGTATCGCTTCGCCATCCATGTATGCACGCCACCCTGGATACCAGACATCTGATAAAACTACCCATCCAGCAACATCAGAATCAATTGTAACTATCAGCTTGTTAGGTCCATCTTCTTCGAAATGCACTTGCCCCTGATGGGACGCGCAATCCGCTCCTGGGGTGGTTTGTGCCCCTTCAATGATCACATAGTTCCCGAAGTCGAGACTGCCAAAAAAGGTCTGTTCCCAAGCATCGTGCTCGTCTTCAGCACTTACTGCACAAGGTACCCACCTCAAACGGCGGGCAGCCTCACGGGGCTCAAAATGCACCCCCGACCCCCGCGAATCATCCAGCACCTCGAGCAAAGTTACCCCCATAAGATCCAACAATCTCTCTTTGGTAGCATCATCAACCAATTTAATAGAATGCATCCATTTCGCATAACGTTCCGGTACAAAAGGATCAAAATTATTTGCTGACGGAATCCCAGCTAATACATTTATGTTCGGCAAGATAGCCGTATGTATATCGTTCCAATCTTCACCGGGATCAAAGGTGTCAAACCGCAAGAAACGCTCATACTTGAATGTATCTTCATGCTCATTAGAAAGATACACGCGCCCCTCACCGACATCTTTGACAACCGCTGGTTGGGTATAGAATTCCAAGTCGATCCCCGGATTCAACCCCCAGCCTGCGACCAACAAATCCGCGGCCACCCACACGACCACAACCCATGTCCACAAAAGTGTCCCTCTGGAATTCGATTCATTGGCCGGCTTCGTCAAGGTCAACATCCCCGCTCCCAGTCCCCAAAGCCCCGCGAATGCAGTTGCTCGGATGAAGGTGGAGCTGACTTCACCCAACCCCAAGTATGCTAAGCTTGCCCCAAGAGAGACCGCAAAAGACCCTGCGGTTCCCAACCGGGTCCAATATAGGGCACGTCCTTCGGGTTTCTGCCATTGATCCACGCCGATTGCGGCCAGCAAGGTCAGCCCAAACACCGCCCAGATCGAGATGCGTGTCGGAGCTTGGAACATATCGAAGGTGGGGATGTGATCATATAGCCAGGGGTAGATGGGCGTGTTTTTGCCGAACGATAAGAGAAATGATATGATAACAATTCCGAATAGAAACACTTCTAACGGTGAACGTTGAGCGTTGCCTGTTTCTAAAGTCTCACGACCATTTTCTAAATCTTTCTTCCAAAATTTACTAAACAATACCCCAACTGCCAACAGAAACGGCAGCACTCCCACATATACTGCATCCTCCCAGAAATTGCCATACCCCCAGTAATCACCAGTGACCGGGCTACCGAAGATACCCGGCGCAAGCAAACCAATCAATCTCCACGGCCAAAAGGAATAGTTCAGCGCAAAATCGATATCGACCGCCCCAGAGCGCTGGGACTGCATCAAATAGACCGCGGTTGGAAGAAGCTGCACAGCCGCGATGCCAATCCCCAGGAGTAATGCAATCCCTAGACGTGCGATTGACTGCGCAGTGCGTTTCAAGCGTTCCTGGCTATTTCTTTCTTCGAAAAAACGCCAACCCCAAAAGGCGGACCACACGCCAGCCAGCACCAGGGTGTACCAGCTAGTCTGCGCATGACCGGCCAATAATTGCATTCCGAATACCAGCCCTAGCTTTATACACGCCCGCAGATTGCGATCCTTTGCCAGGTCGTATGCGAAGAGCATGACCCACGGCAGCCAAGCCACTGCGGCATTGATGCTGGCAAACCAAGCTCTCGCAACCAAGTACCCCGATAGGCTAAACGCCAGCCCGCCAATCGTCTGCGACAGCCTGCTCATCCCCAGTCGTCGCGTCAGAGCTGCCATACCCATGCCCGCCAAGATCAGATGCCCGACGACAATCAAGGATTGCGCCCAGGCCATCCACCCGATCCCTCCGAAAGCATACAGAACAAAATAGAGCCAGTACGGCGGATAGAACAGCGCAGATTGGTAATTGGCGATTAGCGGAGCCCCCATGCCCAACAGCGGGTTCCATAAGGGTAAGTGGCCATTCAGGATCGTCTCCCAGGCCCACGACCACCACGGCACAAACTGAAGCGCTGGCGTTCCCCAAAAGAGCGCTTTCCCGCCAAATATGTGCGCAGAGAACAGAATAAGCGGGGCGATAATAATGGGCAATGAGAGGCTGCCCAATCTGCCTCTGGCTGCGTTCAATTAGGTCTCCCGGGTAGCAAGTTCTTCTAAGGTGGCTTGATGGCTCTCCCGGCTGATTGGATACCACCAGGCAAACAAGATCGCCAAGATCAGCAAGGCTGCTGGGATCGGCCCGATGAAATACCGAATGGCTTGCACCGCGTTTTCTGGTTGGACGGCTATCTGTGCGCCATCTTGGGGGTTGATATACCCGGTCAGAGCCAAAGCCTGCCCCATTCCCCATAAAGCCAGTCCAGTGGCCAGTTTTTGAAAGAAGGAAGCGAAGGCATAAAAAGAACCCTCTCGCCGCTGGCCAGAACGGATCTGGTCGTATTCCACCACATCGGGGATCATCGCCCAAGGGATGACATATGCCGTGGCGATCCCAAAACCCGAAAGCGCAGCCAGCACATAGGCCAACCCCACTTGCCCCGCTCCTACTGAAAAGATCCCCAGCAGAACGAGAGCCCAGGTAATGGTTCCCAGAATGAACGCCCGGCGTTTATCAAATTTCTTGGAAACCAGAACAACCCCTGGGATGAACAAGATCGCCGCCCCTTGGGCAACCAGCACAAAGTAGTTCGCCTGATCCGGAACCAAAAGGTAATAATTGGCAAAATAGACCAGCACTGCAGCCAGGATACTGGCCGTCGTCCAACTCAGCAAATACAGTCCCATCACCATGCGGAAAGGTCGATTGCCCAATGTTTGAGAGAGCGCCTTCCGCAAAGGCATAGGGTCAGGTAATTCTTCTGAGGTGCGCTCCGTAGTGATGCTGAAGACGATCAGCGGCGGGATGATCGAGATGATTCCAAGCCCAACTCCAAGGATGGTGTAGAGCGTGCGCTGATCTTCGATGTACCAACCCAAGACCGTGGCTAAGACGATGGCCCCCAATGTGCCTGCAATGGAAAAAACCATGCGGTAGCCATTCAGCGAGCTGCGCTCATCATAATCGGAGGTCAACTCAGGTGTCAGGGAGTTGTAGCCAACATGCACCACGGTGAACGCAGTATCAAAGAAAATGAATACGATCGCATAATAAAAGGCCATGCCCATCTGGCCAAAAGGTGGCACCAACCACATGAATATGAATGTCAACCCCAACGGTATAGAACCAAACAACAGCAGCACCCGTCGGCGCCCCCAGCGCGTTCGAATTCTATCTGAGAGCAGACCGAAAAGAGGGTCGTTGATGGCGTCCCAAATGCGCGGCAATCCCACTGCCCAGCCGGCATAATCTGGCCGTAGTCCGGCCACATCGGTGAGGAAATAGAGCTGGAAAAACATCAGGATGGCCAGCGGAATGCTGGTGCTCAGGTCACCGGTGCTGAAGAGTAGCTTGGTGCGCAGAGGCAACGTTGCGGAGAGTGGTTTGTCGCTCATGGGTTTCCTTAAAGTATTACGAACTATTCGAGTTCAATGTAGAAGCGAAAACGATGCTGTATTACAAGTTCTCGAAATCCTGGTTTTCCTCGGTCTCATAGGAATAGAAATCCTCAATGGCGCGTTGAGCAACGCTTTGACGAAACTGATCGAGCTCTTGGGCCAAATTGGGGTCCAATTCCCTGGGCTGATGACGGTTCAAAATCTCCCGGGCGTGTTCTCTGGCGCGGTCAATCGCCATACGCTGGCCGCCCTCATCCCAGTCATCATAGGGTTCGCGGGAATACAGTTTGGGGATGAAGAGTTCACTTCGGAAGAGATCGGCGGTATGGTCTTCTACCAAATAATTTCCGGAAAATCCTACGCGCTTGATCACGTCCAATGCCAGGCTTTCATCAGAGACCTCGATGCCGCGCGCCATGCGCAGGGTAGCCCCACAGAGTTCGTCATCCAATATCAGCATAGCGTGATCCTCGAGCATAGTGCCATCCAGGGTGCCCGCACAGGTGATCAGGTTGACACCAGCCAACACCGCAGGAAGCAGCGAGCCCATACGCTCGAATCCAGCCTGGAAATCAGGGCGCTTCGATTCAGTTGTGCCGCCCACACTGCGGATGGGTAATCCATAGTAGCGTGCCAACTGCGCAGAACCTGCAGTAATCAAGCCGGTCTCTGGCGCGCCTAAAGCCACAGTGCCATGCTGCATATTCGTCACCGTCGATACTGTTCCATAGAAAACCGGAGTACCAGGGCGGAAGATCTGTGCCAGGGTGATGTGCGCAAGGATTCCGGCATTCTCCTGAGCTAACAAACCCGCCAGGGTGACCGGGGCAGTTGCACCAGCGATCCCTTCGGGAGAAATTGCCAGTGGCTGACCGTATTCCGCACAGATGAACAATCCCTCTGCTTGAGCCTGGTCCATTTGTAATGGGCTGACCACCGAACAGATCGCCATGAAGCGCGGTCTCTTCTGCAATTCCTTTTTCCCGCCAACCGCGATAGCCATCATTCTCATCATATCCCAGGTTGGAAGGTAACCATAACAACCCATACCAAAAGATTTGTGGCTGTTATGGGCCCACGCCCAGATGGCTTCGGCGTGGATGGTAGTCATCAAGATGTCATTGGGCCAGACATCCATCTGGGAGTTATGGATATGCTCACAGGCATTGATCAAAACGATATGATCTACCATATCCTGGTGCGTGGTTTCACGAACCTCCCCTGAGTCCATATCGATGATGCGCGTGGGCGTACCCAATCCCGCAAAAATGGGTTTTTCTTGTGCGACCCCTATATTGAGTTGGAAATCAGGATCATTCCCATAAAGAGAAAATTCTTCCGGAGCTTGTTCGACAGCCCAGCGCACTAGATCTTCAGGGATCTTGACCGCATTGGTCTGCTCGTCAATTTCCGCACCGGCCTCTCGATATACCTCTCGGGCAGTTCTGTAATTGACCTGGATACCAACTTCCGACAAGATCTCCATTGAGGCATTATGGATGCGTTCAACCTCCTCCTGGCTGAGAACCTCAAAAAGTTGTGTTTTCATGGTGGTGGTCTCTCCTAAATTGGGTTGTGATGAAAATTAGTATAGCATGAGTTGTGCCTGCTATTACTTTGTAACCCAAAAAAGGAAATCGCTGCGCAAATTAATAAACCGATACATACAGGAGGGGAGGCTTCGTCACCCCTCCTGTATGTATCGGCATAGACCCTTGATTAGTTAAGGCTATTTCTATTATGAGAAAAGAGAGATCAAAATAAGCACTCCGAGTAAAGAAATTAAATTGAATACTACTCCCCAAACTATCAATTTTTTGGGTTCATAGATCAACATTACCTCCACAAAATTCAACATGGTGAGGGCAATGTACTGAAAAATATTTGTGGACAACCTGGAATCCCTGGTTGGAGGATTGGTGTGGATGATAAGAGATCGCACTCTCAAGCCCTGATGAGCTGCTTGAATTAATGTATCCAGGGTATAGGAATAGCTCGATGTAACGTGCAAGTTCTTCATCGCTACACGTGAATACGCCCGAAAACCTGAGACCGCATCGGGGGTATCGATGTTCAATATAACTCGAATAAGTCCATTTCCGGTCCATTGCAAAACTCGTTTCAACATCGAAAAATGCTGCACCTTCCAGGGCTGTCGATTTCCGATAACGATATCAGCTTCTTTCTTGAGAATAGGTTGGATGAGATGTTCGATATACTCGGTTGGGTATTGATTATCTGCATCTAAATTTACGAATATATCGCAGCCACTCTCAAGTGCAGCAGTAACACCCGTTTGAAATGCTCGCCCTAGCCCTAAGTTGCTTTTATGAGAAATTACTTTACATCCCAAATCTTGAGCTATTCTTTTCGTTTGATCGGTCGAACCATCGTCTACAATTTGAACGTGAATTTCTTGTATTCCAGGAATATGGTCTGGCAGCGCACTCACAACTTGAGGAAGGGTACCTTCCTCGTTATAACAAGGAATATTGATCACTAATTTAATCATTTCCCTTCCCGCAAATGCTATATATTGGACATCCGAAAATCAATGGCTATTGTAAACTATTCTCAAAACTTGAATACCCCTGAAGATCGGCGTAAACGTTCAATGAATTACAAGAATGCTTGTACCACGGGAATGTTCACCAATAGCCAATATACTCCCGCCGAGACTAATCCAGTTGCTGGTATGGTGATGATCCAGGCAGTGATGATTTCTTCCATTACATTCCAGCGCACCTTACTAACACGATCCGATGTGCCAACGCCGATGATGGCAGAACTAACTACCTGAGTTGTGCTCACTGGCCCTCCAACCAAAGATGCGCCCAGGATCACGATCCCCGAGGTCAGTTGGGATGCAAAACTGTCCACCGGACGAATCTTATAGAATTTTCCACCCAGGGTTTTAATTAACCGCCAGCCTCCAAATGCTGTACCCAGTGCGATAGCCCCGGCGCTCAAAGTAATCACCCACAAAGGAACATGGAATTCTTGAAGAACCCCGCTAATCACTAAGCCCAAGGTGATCACACCCATCGTTTTTTGAGCATCGTTTGTACCGTGGCTGAAGGCCAAGGCCAATGCAGTGACGATTTGCGATCTTTTGAAGAAGGTATTGATCTTGGGTGTTGCTGCCCTGGCCAGGAAGAAGATCAGCTTTGTAATCAAAAATCCCAAGATGAACCCCAGGATTGGCGAGGCGAATAAAGCAATCAACACTTTCTCTAATCCACCCAGCTTGATGGCCTCAAACCCAGCCCCTATTGCGACTGCGCCGACAATGCCTCCAATCAAGGCATGAGATGAACTGCTCGGAATCCCGAAGAACCAGGTCAGCAAATTCCAAAGGATCGCCCCTACCAAGGCTGCGATGATCACTTCCATGGTAATGGATTCAATCTGTACGACCTCTGAGCCAATTGTTTTGGCCACTGCGACCCCAAATAGAAAAGGACCTAAGAAATGCGCGACGGCTGTAAACAGCAAGGCCGACTGTGGGCGAAATGCACGTGAGGAAATCATCGTGGCAACGATGTTGCTAGAATCATGTAAGCCGTTTAGAAAATCGAAAACCAGGGCTAAAACAACAATGGAGATTATCGCGGGTGTCATTGATGAGCTCTCAATTAATTCATCTTCACAACAATGTCGGAAATTACATTGGCCGCTTCGTCACCGCGATCAGCTGCGTTGCTGAGATGCCGGTAAACTTCGCGCATCTTCAACATCTCAACGATATGGTGGACGTCCTCTGGACCGCTGAACAGGTCAGCTATGGCTTCGCGATACACACTCTCTACGCGATTCTCTAAAGCCTTCGCTCTTTGAGCGTGATCGATGGCCACAGCAGGATGCTTTTTCAAGCGTTGCACAGCCAGCAATATCTCATAAGCCGCATCACGCAATAACGATGCAATCCGCTGCATATAGGATGTTGGGGTGACCTCTAATACCTCCATCTCGTCAACGGTGGAGTCAGCATAATCAAGTACATCATCGATGGCCCGAGAAAGAGCAAAAATATCTTCTCGGTCAAAAGGCGTCACAAACGTCCGATTCAGCTCATCAATGAGAATCCTTCGAACTTCATCGGCTTCCTTTTCACGCAGAGTCATTTTTTCCGCGTTGTCACGCCCTCTCATTTCCATGTACTTAACCAGCAATTTCAGACCTTTATATGTGAGATTGGCTTGTTCTTCGATTAGTTGGTGAAAGACATCATCTTTTCTTCTGAATATTCGAAACATGGGAACCTCCCCTTCTCAGCAGATTAGATTTAACTCTAGGGTGGAAACAGCCCTGCACTTCAGAGATGCAGGGCTGCAATGTTCGCGTTCTTCGCTCTATTTCTAATTGCGAGAGAAATTATTTCTCTTCTTTTTCTTGCTGATTTGCCTGAATGATCTCCTCCGCAAGATGCGTAGGGACAGTTTCATAATGATCGAATTCCATGGCAAATACACCGCGGCCTCCGGTCATTGAACGCAGGTCCGTGGTATAGCGCTGCATCTCGGCCAGAGGCACATTGGCATTGATCACAGACTTGCCACGCACGGTGTCCATACCCTGGACGCGGGCGCGACGAGTGTTAAGATCACCAAGGATGTCACCCATGCTGGCTTCTGGAACGGTAACCTTGACACCCATGATCGGTTCCAACATCACCGGCGCAGCCTGCATCACTGCCAGCTTGAAGCATTCACGGGCTGCGATTTCAAATGCCACGGGTTTGGAGTCTACCGGGTGTTCTTTCCCATCAAAGACGGCTACTTTCACATTGTGAACAGGGTATCCAGCGATGACGCCATCCAGCATGACGTTTTTGACGCCTTTCTCAATGGCCGGCATATAATTCTGCGAGACTGCTCCGCCAAAGACTTCGTTCTTAAATTCGAAATCTTCATCCGGCAACGGCTCAACTCGCAAATGAACTTCACCAAACTGACCAGCGCCGCCAGATTGTTTTTTGTGGCGGTATTGGGCTGAACCCGTCTTGGTGATAGTTTCCTGGTAGGGCACTTTTGGTTGTTCGATATTGAGCGTAGTCTGGAATTTATTGGCAGCTTTACGTATGGCCACGTCGATGTGCTGATCACCCATCCCCTGCAGAATGGTCTGCTTTGTGCTGGGTTCCTGGACCCAAGAGAGGGTCATATCTTCCTCACAGAGACGCGTCAGTGTGGGGCTGACTTTTGCAGAATCAGCCTGGGTCTCAGGGCTGACAGCTACACGAAAGAGGGCGTTGGGGTAATCGGGCACAGGCAACGTCAGTGGGTGGCCCTTGTCGCTGAAAGTATGCGACGTAGATGTATCACCTAATTTTGCCACCACGCCGATATCGCCGGAGTGGAGAGTCTTGATAGAGATTTGTTCTTTACCTCGGATTGTAAAAATTCCACCTAAACGTTCTTCTTCTTTGGCATTCTGGTTCCACACGCGTCCATCGGAATCCACCACGCCGGAATAAACCTTAAAATACGTGATTTTGCCCACGAAAGGATCGGCCGTAGTCTTCCAAACGTAAGCGGCCAAAGGACCAGCATCGGAGGCAGGCAGTTCCTCGGTACCAGACGCACCTTCGGCCTCGACAGCAGGCCTGTCAACTGGGGAGGGCATCAACGAGAGGATGGCATCTGACAGGGGGAACATACCTGTTTCTGTCGTAGCTGAGGTCACAAATACGGGCACATAATCTCCAGAGAGCACCGCGCTGCGTAGGCCGGCGACGATCTCGTCGGCGGAAAGTTCTTCGCCATCAAGATACTTCATCAGCAACTCGTCATCACCTTCCGCAGCAGCCTCGACCAACTCCATACGTGCTTCTTCGACTGCATCGCTGAACTCGGCTGGGATATCTTCAGCATCTTTACCCTCACCCGAATAGGCCTTCATTGAGAGCAGATCCAAAATACCCTTGAAATCGGCTTTTTCTCCCCAAGGGAGTTGAACGGGGATCAAACGAGTTTCAGAAATCTCAGCAACGGTGCCCAGAGCTTTCTGGAAATCGGCATTATCACGGTCCATCTTATTGATGACCACGAATCGCGGCAGGTTGAATTCATCCGCATAAGTCCAGGCAATTTCGGTACCAACTTCGGCTCCGGCGACAGAGTCGACCACTACCACCGCGCCGTCGGCAACACGTAAAGCTGAGATGACCTCACCGACAAAGTCAGTATAGCCGGGTGTGTCCAAGAAATTGATCTTATGATCTTTATATTCAATGGGGATCACGGAAGTGGAGAGTGAAATTCCCCGCCGAATTTCTTCATCTTCAAAATCCGAAGCTGTGGAGCCATCTTCGATGCGTCCTAAACGAGTGGTCACTCCTGTGACGTGCAGATATGCCTCTGCCAACATCGTCTTTCCAGCGCTGCTATGAGAAACGAGAGCAATGTTTCGGATTTTATCGGTTGGATATTCTTTCATGGGTTGTGACCTTCCTCAAATTATGATATCAATCAAGCGATTTGTGTCAGGAAAATAGGGGGTGGCGGCAGAACCGCCACCCCCTATTCTCCTGCTAACCGCGTACGGTTTGTATTTAAGCCACACAATTATATGGCAAAAGTAAGAATACGTCATCATCAATCATCCAACTTTCAAGTTCAAATTGCCACCATGGTACACTTGCGCGCATGAAAATTCCTCGCCGCTTATTGTTTAGCTTTTGGTATCTCTTCAAGCCGCCTTGGGATACCAATGTCACCCCCCCAGAGCTGGTCGAATTCATCGAGCAGAACCCTCCCGGGCGCGCCTTAGATTTGGGGTGCGGCACGGGTACTAATGTCATCACCCTGGCGCAGGGTGGCTGGGAAGCTACTGGAGTGGATTTTGCATCGAAGGCCATCCGCAGCGCCCGACGCAAAGCACGCGCGGCAAATATCAAAGCCCAATTTCACACTCAAGATGTAACCAGATTAGAGAATCTGCAACAACCTTTCGACTTGATCCTGGACATCGGTTGCTTCCACAGTTTGGATTCAGATGGCCAAAGGACGTACCGGAAGAATCTGGATCGGTTGCTCAACCCAGGCGGATCGTTTTTGCTGTACGTGTTTTTCAGAACTGATCCCGTCGCATCAGGTGCAGGGCTTATCGAGGAAGATTTAGCGAAATTCTCAACCCAGCTCGAACTCATTTCACGCCAAGATGGCAGCGATCGAGAAATTCGCCCCTCCTCCTGGCTGCTTTATCAGAAGAATATTTAAAATATGCTACCAAGTAGAACTTCCGCAGGAAGATAGGGGTGGGGCTTTGCCCGACCCCTATCTTCCTGCTTAACTTTTGTCCGTAAAAGTAGTGATTTATGAAATTCCTTTTTCTTTTTTTAGACGGCATCGGCCTAGGGAAATACGACCCCGAGATAAACCCTTTCGCCCACGCTGAGATGCCCAACCTGATCAATCTCTTGGATGGCAACCGGCTGCTCGAACTAAGCCCTGGGGTGATCCTGGAATCCGAGCGCGCCTCCCTGCTCCCCTTGGACGCCCGTCTGGGCGTCGAGGGTTTACCCCAATCCGCCAGCGGTCAGGCCACATTACTAACCGGAGTCAACGTCCCTGCCGTCTTGGGCGAGCATTTCGGTCCCAAACCCAATCCCACGATTGCCAAGATTCTTGCGAATGGCAACCTCTTTAGGTTTTTTAAGGAACATGGGCAAAATGCGACCCTGCTCAACGCCTACCCCCAGGCTTATTTCGAGGGCATTGAATCCGGCCGTCGCTTACCTGGCGCTGTCGCCATGGCTATGCGCAAATCAGGCATTCCCCTCCTGAATCAGGATGATCTCTTTGCAGGTCGCGCCCTCTCTGCTGATTTCACCGGGAAAGGCTGGCGTGAGCGCTTAGGCTACGCGGATACCCCGGTCTACAGCTTCAACCAGGCCGGGAGTAAACTTGCTCAACTCGCCCAAGAATATGATTTCTCTTTCTTCGAGTTTTGGATCAGTGATTTCATCGGTCACCGCAAGGATATGGAAGAAGCCCTCCTTTGGCTAAAACGCTTCGATCAAGTGTTGGGTGGTCTGCTCAATGCTTGGGATGATGAGGGGGGTCTGATTTTGATCACCTCCGATCACGGCAACCTGGAAGACCTCAGCACCCGTCGCCATACCGCCAATCCCGTCCCCGCTTTGATCATTGGATCTCCAGGACTACGTCACACATTCTCTGCAAACCTGGCTGATCTAACCGACGTCGCACCTGCGATAGAAAAATTTCTCTCGAGCTGATTCATCACGGACAATTCTACTGAAAGGTGTCTAAAAAAAGGAGCGATCGGCGC
>CAYTKR010000067.1:0-26171 GCA_964438295.1 uncultured Anaerolineales bacterium | reverse complement strand
AATCCAGAATAATAATAATAGGGTGCATAATGAGTTAATGATGAAAATGGAGCTGTAAGTATTAGATAACCACCAGGCCGTAACAGACGTGTAAGTTCTTTCAATGAATCCACGGGGTTCGGGACATGCTCGATAACTTCTACACACATAATAGCATCGAATGAACTATCAGGTTCAGGGATATTGGTGATATCACTTATGATATCAATTTCCTCTTGATTCCAACCGCCTTTTTGAAGTCCAACCCCATTTCCCGAGCCATCATACTGAGAAAAATCCTGGCTCACATAATTCAAATGAGAACAAAAAGGCTTATATTGGAGTTGACCCGCGCCAGCATCCAGGATTCGCCCCCCAGCAGGAATTTGAGCGAGCGCATTTTCGAGCCAACGCTCGCGTACGCTTTGGTTGTGCGTGCCAACCTGGATGCTTTCTACGGTAGAAAGCATCCAACGCAGTGATTTAAGTTTTAGTTTCTCAAAAAATGTTGGCAAGTTATTCTTGTCCTATTTGATCGCCTAACGTATCGGCTTCCTAATGGCTTAAAATCATGGTTGATAGCAACATCCATACAATGTGTAGCTTTCATTACATAATCGCCGATAATAACACCGTTTCCGCATCTATCAACACCTAAGCGATACTCTTTCGAAAATTATTCAGCGCAAATGACCTATTCCGACATCTAACCCTATTCAAAAATTCTAAAAACCATTAAATTCTGCGGAGCGGCAATCGTTAAGAATCGCATTGAACGAATGTAACCATACAGCCAACCGTTTTTGCTCCGATACACTGTTGTCAACGAGGCTTAGGCGCAACACCTTTTCTACGGCAGCCTTTTGCTGATGGACTGTCAGATAGGGACTTTCCTTTTGAGCCTCAACGGTAATGTTAAATAAACCACGGTCGTTGACACGCCGAAATTTGATTTTCCGATACCCCAGCGCACTAAGGTGCTCTTGAAATTTCTTTTTATACCAGCCGTCGTAATGTACAGCCCAATGCGCGTCATGCGAACCAAAGAGATGGCGTAATACTAAGCCTCGCGTTTTAGAATTACCCACCAGGTAAGCTTTAACACAGCGATCAAAGTCAGGGGTTTCAATGAGCAGAGTTCCACTCTCGTGTAGCCATTGATACCAGTTGACCAACAATCCCAATGCGGTGGGGCGATCGAAATGCTCAAAAACATGGTGTGAACGAACTTCTGCTACACTCCCGGGATCGAAATGTAAGGTTGTAATATCCGCATATTTATCCACTTTTGCATGGGCAAAGGCCGACTGGGTTTGCTGCTCCGGCGGATAATCAATATTAATGTATCCTTCCAAATACATATTCCCGCAGCCCAAGTGAAGTTTCGGTTTCGAGTTATATACCATTTATTTCTTCGATTGTTCTGTTACGTAGCTTTGATAAAACGTAGTCATCACCGACTTGGCTTCGATAGGGGCAATTACAATAACGTCATCCAATATGACGGTGTAATATCGCGAATCCATTCCAATCAAATTGAGTACTTCGGCAATCTCAGGCCAGTAATCGGGTGCGTGAGGGTGCGGAGGTGGAGCCAAGAATAGTCGAGCGTCATCCACAAGGACAAAATGATTATGCGGCATATCTAGAATTGCTTTCAACTCGTCCATTAAGGCGCATTCATCATTTCTGCCATAAGTATCCCCCCCGCTCCAATGGGCATCCAGCCAAAATATCGTCGGTGAATCAATTTTGCGTGATAATTTAGTTAAAATATCCCGACTATCCCCAAATAAGAAGTTAATATTGTGAACTTTATAAAATTTTTTTTTTGCAGCTTCCCATAATGTCAGCGAGTTTTCAATGGTAAATACCTTTTGGAAATGCTGACTGGCCCAATATGCTGTGGTTCCTTCGAATGTTCCTGTTTCGACAAAAGTTTCGATGTAGAACTGCTTTCGTATCTGCTCGACAATTGGTTTATGAACACCTGGATAATTTATACCCATCTCATAACTCCTTAGTCAACTCCAATTTTCAAAACGGCTGAATTTCTCTATCTTGAGGTGTCAATAATATCCCCCCACCATCCGAGCGAAAAGGCTGCTCATCAACAGAAACTGTGCTAATTGAAACCAAACCAATATTCTCTTTATAATAAAAGGCTCGTTCAAAACTCGAAAGCCCGACGGCAAATTGCAACTCGCATGCCTTTAATGGTAAATCAATAGCAAATTCAACAAAGTATTTGCCAGCAACAAGATCCTTTGGTCTGGACCAATAAGTCACTAGCGAGACCGATTCTACCGTGGTAATCCCCACCGCGGCAATAACGTGCTGAACAGACTTATATACCTCAAATTCCAGTCTGATCTTCCAGGGTTCAGTGAGTTTGAATAATGCTTTGGCCTCTCCGCTTTGGGAAAAGAATTTAAGCTTTAAGGCATTTCCCGTCGTTTCTTCTAATCGAGGTAATAAAATTTCCGGAGAAACATCGGCAATACCATCCAATAAATATTGGTTAATGGTTTCGTCTACTTGAGCATTAGCCTTAAGATAGCCCTTTTCAAGTAAAATCGCGCGCGTACACAATTTTCTCACGGAAGCCATGTTATGACTGACGAACAAAACCGTGCGTCCCTCGCTGGTCACATCGCTCATTTTCCCAAGACATTTTTTTTGAAACTGAATATCCCCGACTGCCAAAACCTCATCTACCACCAGAATTTCCGGCTCTAAATGGGCAGCCACAGCAAAAGCGAGGCGAACATACATGCCGCTGGAATAGCGCTTAACTGGTGTATCAATAAATTTTTCAATCTCGGAAAAACTTACAATTTCGTCAAATTTGCGCCCAACTTCAGATTTGTCCATCCCCATGATCGCGCCATTTAGATAAATGTTTTCTCTACCTGTTAATTCTGGATGGAACCCAGTCCCCACCTCCAAAAGGCTAGCAATACGTCCCTTAATTTTGGCCACTCCCGAAGTAGGTGCCGTAACCTGCGAAAGAATCTTTAACAAAGTGCTTTTCCCTGCCCCGTTACGCCCAATAATTCCCAAGGTTTCACCTTGCTGCACAGCGAAGTGCACATTACGCAACGCCCAGATCGTTTCGCCTTGGCGATTGCCATGGTCGATCTCGCCAATCCGCAAATAGGGGTCTGGTGTACCGAGCAGTTTGGCCCACCAGCGCTTTAGGTCACCATAAAATGTTCCTGTACTGATAACGCCTAGGCGATATTCTTTTGACAAATTCTCGACAGATATGACCGTATTCGACATCAAACCGTATCCATGAAAGTTGTTTCGACACGATTGAAGATCAGCGCACCCACCACAAAGACAATGATTGCGAAAAACGCGCTATACGTCAAATAAATCGGTTCCAGTGCACTGGTTCCCAGAAATGCCAGGCGGAATACTTCGATTACCGGAGTCATAGGGTTGGCAATCAGCAGACCGCGCCAGACACCTTGAACCATTGAAAGTGGGAAAATAACCGGCGTGCCATACATCATCAATTGCACGCCAAAACTGACCAAATACTGCAAGTCGCGGTATTTGTTAGTCAGCGAAGATACAATAATTCCCAACCCCAAGCCCATTCCAGCCATTATAAGCACCAAAACGGGCAAGATTACAATCCACAAATTGGGCTGGATTTCTGCTCCTACAGTAAGAAAATAAACCCAAAATGCCAGGAATAAAGCCAGGCGAATTGCAAATGATATCAGGTTGGAGATGACTACCGAAATGGGGATACTCAATCGCGGGAAATACACTTTTCCAAAAATTCCTGCATTTGCTGCAAATGTATTCGCTGTATTTACCAAACAGGCCGAAAAGTAACTCCATACAGTATTTCCAGCCAAGTAAAAAAGAAATGCCGGCAAACCATCCGTGGAAAGCTGAGCAACATTGCCAAAAATGATTGTAAACACCAGCGTCGTCAACACGGGTTGGATGAGATACCACAGGGGACCAAGAATAGTCTGCTTATAATAGGCCACGAAGTCACGCCAAACGAATTGCCGAATTAAGTCGCGGTAACGCCATAACTCACCAATGCGCAAATCCCACCAACTGCGCTTTGGGCGAATGATTAGATCCCAATTTTCTCGTCTCGAGTTATTTTCTCTAAAAATCATAGCAGCAATTTAGCCGGGTACTATTGATTTATTCTTCGAGTATTCTTATCAAATACTCGCCATACGAATTATTGAGTTGTTTTGCACGAAGATCCAAACTATTCGCATCGATGAACCCCATTCGGTAGGCAATTTCTTCGGGGCAAGAAATCATCAGGCCTTGGCGGCTCTGAACTGCCTGAACGAAATTGGTTGCTTGGAGTAACGATTCGGGGGTTCCAGCATCCAACCAGGCAACTCCACGCCCCAAAATTTCAACCTCCAATTCACTACTTTCCATGTATACCTGATTGATATCCGTGATTTCTAACTCCCCCCGAGAAGAAGGTTTGAGTTGTTTGGCAATACTGACAACTTGGTTATCATAAAAATATAATCCAGGAACTGCGTACCTGGATTTTGGATGCTCTGGTTTCTCTTCGAGAGTTAATGCGGTATGTTTGTGCCCCTCTGTCGAAAATGTGACTACCGCATATCGTTGAGGGCGATCCACCAGGTACGCATATACCAACGCACCTTCGGTTAACGTAGATGCTCTTTGTAACCTTTCTGGCAAACTCGTACCGTAGAAGATATTGTCGCCTAAGGACAAACAAACCGCATCACCATCAATAAACTTTTCTCCAATAAGAAAAGCATCTGCTATGCCGCGTGGTTGATTTTGCTCAAGATAGGAGAAATTGACCCCGAACTGTTGCCCATCTCCTAGCAAATCTTGAAAGTTTGGCAGAGCTTCTTTTGTGCTGATAACCAATATATCGCGAATACCTGCCAACATTAACATCGAGAGCGGATAATAAATCATAGGTTTGTCGTAGACGGGTAACAATTGCTTACTGACGCTGGTTGTTAGTGGATACAAACGGGATCCGGTTCCACCGGCCAGAATAATACCCTTCATACCAAAACCTCAACAAGATATCTCATAATCTCTGACCGTCCAGGATTTTTCGATCACTTAGTGCTAGTAGTTGAAATGCCAAAGAAGTAATCTATTCACCCCATAGCACAATGGTAGGATTATCGCCACCATCATAAACAGCTGCAAATTGAATGTCAAAGGAATAATGGGCTTCCTGGCCAACCAATAACACATCTACCCCATGTAGGAAATCTTGCACAGGTTCTGGTTGGGCGATGGTCGTCCAGTGGTTCCCCGTCCCAACCAGGAAAAATTCCATTCGGGAGAACGGGCGCTTATAGATGCCTCCCAACCCATCCATGCCATCACCAGACTCAAAAAAGCGTGGATACAAGGCACGCCCATACCAGGTTTCGACTCCCTCTTCTGTCAACAATGTGCTCAGCCTGGCCTTATCGGTTTCGTTGAGGAAATCGCTTTGATCAGATAACAATCTATCCAGATGTTCATCGATCCCAGACTGGGTGTATTGATTGGGGATAAGTTGCTCACTCAGGGGGATCGTCAGACCCACAAGCAAGATCAGTCCGGCTACTAGAACAGTCCGTTTTTGGCTACCAGAAATCTGATGCTGGATAATATTTGGATATTTCGGAGATGTTTTTCCGGACATCCAATTTGCCAAGCCTTCGAATAAGGCAACTGTTCCAATGCTGACCAAAACTGCAGTGACCCAATCTACCTCTAAGAGCCACCTCCCTCCGGAGCGCCCTAAAATCGCTAAGAATAAGAAGTAAGTTATTCCAAAAATGACCGGAAGCAACCCTATGAGTTTTTTATTACGCCACAGCGTTACGATCCCAGATGCAAAGACCAGCAATAACCCGCCCATTGATATCACTGATTGCCGCACCAATTTTCCATCCCACCCATTCCACCAGTAAGGCAAACTTCGGACATATGATTCTGATGAGCAGCACTGGCTGGCAAATTCGTACGTTTGCTGTGTCACTCCAACAGTTGTAACACCCAATAGAAGACGAGGAGACATTGGGAGATACATAATAGCCTGCAACTGACTATTGAAATAGTGGTTTAGAATTTTTTCATGTGTAGTCCAAGTCTGTTCATCTGTATCAAAAGCTCTATCGATGCCCGCTGATGCGGACTTTTTCATCAAGCCTGCCCCAAAACCAACGCCTGTCTCAGGTATTCTTTCGATAGGTTGCATCCCAATAATTCTCTCGATAATTTGCTGTTCATATTCCGGAGAAACTAGATAGAATGTCTTCGTGTACTGCCAGTTGCGCCACACCCAGGGGGCCAGAAATATACCAAACCCTAAGATGAGCAACCCAATCCCCTGAAGCCACTTGATTGTATTGTGAGGCACGAAATAATTCATCGACAATATCGGCAATACCAGCAGCGCGGCCGCTTCCAATCGCACCAGAAGAAAAAAACCAATTAGCCCTCCGACGAGAAGAGGCAGCCAGCGAACCCCCGGATTTTGCATCCACTTTACAATAAGCAACAAGACCAAAACGAATCCGAGGGTTACTGGCAAATCTGCCATGAGCAGTTTGGCGTGTGATACAGTGATGGTGTCGGCCAAAGATATGGAATTGTATTCTCGGAAAATGATCAGCGAGGCAGCCAGGCTCCCTGAAAGTCTGTGGTGCAATATCGATGTCAGGCGAAAAACCAACACAGGAATAATGGCCAGAACAGCGACTTGCAGCCAAATAATATCTTCGTATCCCAATCCGCCAATCCAATGGAATAGTGCCAAGATGCTCGAGTACATAGGGCGCAGCACCATAGTGCCCCATTGTGGGTGCTGAAACCCTGATCCGGCTAGCAAACTATGCCCGACAGAATCATAAAGATAAGCATCTGAATTCGGAGAGAAGCTGAAATTGGGCGCCCGCGGTCCATCAACAAACCAGCTTTGTTTCAGCGGAGCAGACATCCAGGCGCCAAACGCGATCGCCCAAATCAGGAAGCCCAAGAATAGGTTCAATCTACTATTCTTGGCGTTCAGAAAAAGCCACATTCTTCCATTGGCAATCTTGGGCCATATCCACTTTCCGGCAAAGAAAACTATTCCTATAGATACTACAATTTGAACACTAGTAATTGGCGCTCCAGGATGGCGAAAAACCCCAGTTTCAGCGGTTTCAATCTGAAATCCCAATCCACCTCTCGCCTGAACTATACCCCCCAAGATGAGCATTACCCAAAGTAGCAGGATACCTATTAGTTCTTTGTTCTGCCAAGGTTTTACTTTGTTTTCGATCCAGTTCCAACTCAAGATTAGCAGTAAAAGCTCAATGGAGATCAATGCCCCGCCAATAAGCAGCGGCTGCAAGCGAAGCAGCACTGCTCGCACAACGGGTTCTTGAGCGACCCCACCATAGATTGCCAATTCAGTCATTGCCCAGGCAATTGCCCCCAGAGTAAATCCAATAATAGCAGTGGCTTTACGGCTGGCAAAAAAACCCCTCAGAGAAATTTCCCAGTTTTGGAACTGCGGTTTGCGCCAAACTGAAATTACGAGCAAAACAAACGCAATTAGCGCAAAAAAAAGTGCTCCCCCAAACATGACCAATCGCACTGTAGAGAGGCCCAAAAAACGCGCATTGGCTGCTTCCGAGGGAGCGCTCAGGATGGCATTGGCAACAAAACTGCATTCAACACCGATCAGAAATAGAATAATTCGGGATATGTTTTGTTTCATCAGCCGCGCTCCGCCCTTCTGACATTGAACTGCCTATCAGAGAGCGAAGGTGATATTCTGGCGCGCAGCAATCCTCGAAAAATGATGTTAATTTGAGGATTTACTCATTGTTGACTCGTTCCACGCAACCATAATTGCATCATCAATTCCCCCATTTTCCTTATCAGTCGAATTGTACTACCCCGCAGAATCGTTGACAACCCTACCAAGCCATGCAATAATTGGATAGCCTTCTAGCCCGTCAATTACCCATCGGTTAGAAGGCACTTGTTTAGCCGCTAACAAGAAAGGGAATCACCATGTGCGGACGATTTGCACTCACAGCCACAGCCGAAGAGATTATCGACACGTTCTCGGGTTTGACAACCCTTGCAGGGTTTGAATCTTATTCCCCGCGCTACAATATCGCCCCCAGCCAGCCTATCGCCGTGATTCCTAACACGGGCGACTATCGGCTGGATTATTTCGTGTGGGGTTTGATCCCTTTCTGGGCCAAAGACCCCAAGATTGGCAACCGCATGATCAACGCCCGGGGTGAGACGCTGGCCGAAAAACCTTCCTTCAAAGCGCCCTACAAATACCGCCGCTGCCTGATTCTAAGTTCAGGTTTCTACGAATGGCAAAAGCTGTCTGGTAGTACATCAAAGCAACCTCATTTCATCAGCCTGAAATCTGGGAAACCCTTCGCCTTTGCCGGCCTATGGGATCGCTGGAACGCGCCCGATGGCTCGGAGATCCTCTCGGCGACAATTATCACGACTGAGCCAAATGATTTCGTTAAACCCATCCACAACCGCATGCCGGTAATCTTGAACCCCTCGGATTATGAGCGCTGGCTATCACCGGGGGAAGTGCCGCCTGGGGAGGTAGACGATTTACTCGTTCCGTTTCCTGCCGAAGAGATGTCGGCATATCCAGTCTCGACTTTCGTCAACAACCCTAAGAACGACGCACCGCAATGCGTAGAACATCTCCCTCAGTAAAAGGTTAGTGCTGATCGTTTGCTTTCAGATATTGGAATGCTCCAAGGCTCCTTGACCTGATTATCGTTTAATTTTCAGATTAGTATACTCACATGGATGCTGAACGCTTTCTAACTGCTACTCTGCGAGCCTCCCCCCAAGGTGGCAAAATTGCGCGCATATTGGCTTCAGCGATCACCGCCGTCGATCCCACCCGAGCTGTAGCATATCACCTAAAACATTCGGAAAACAAACTTAGCGTTGGTGGGAGAGATTATGATCTGGAAGCCATCCAGCGAGTGTTCCTGGTTGCTTTCGGCAAAGCTAGCCTGCCCATGGCTCAGTCCGCCACTGAAATTCTCGGTGATCGCCTCAGCCAAGGCATCCTGATCACAAAGGCAATACAGCCAAAATTCACCCAACAAAACTCAAAAATCACCATCATCGAAGCCTCGCACCCTGTCCCCGATGAGCGTGGGGCCGATGGCGCGCAAAGGATCATCGAGCTACTGCAAACAACAACTCCGAATGATCTCGTGATCTTCCTCATCTCCGGTGGGGGTTCTGCGCTGTTAACGGCTCCAGTTCCATCAGTTTCTTTGGATGATCTGCAGAGACTAAACAAAGTATTACTCTCCTGTGGGGCAGATATCAACGAAATCAACACGATCCGCAAACATCTCTCCCTGGTCAAGGGTGGCAATCTAGCGCAGTATGCCTTTCCTGCACAGGTGGTTTCCTTAATTCTCTCAGACGTGATCGGCGATCCACTGGATGTAATCGCGTCCGGGCCAACCGTTGCAGACCCAACAACCTATGTCGATGCCCAGTCAATTTTCAACAAATACGATATTGCCCAGGATATTCCACTAACGATCCTAGCCCATCTGAAGCTAGGGTCCAACGGAGAGATTCCTGAAACGCCGAAAGCAAGGGGGCCTGTTTTCCAACGCACACAGAATGTCATCATCGGCAACAATTTCAGAGCGGCCCAGGCCGCGAGGGAACAGGCAGAAATAGAAGGATTCAATGCCTTACTGCTAACAACGCGCCTGGAAGGCGAAGCACGACAAGTCGGTCCAGTGCTGGCTGCAATTGCTCAACAAATCGATGCTACCGGCAACCCAATTCCACGCCCAGCCTGCCTGATCACAGGCGGCGAGACCACAGTCACACTGCGCGGTGATGGGATGGGTGGACGCAATCAGGAATTAGCCTTGAGCGCAGTGAAGGGATTAGCGGGAATTGCGGACACCTTCCTAGTTACATTGGCGACTGATGGCGATGATGGCCCCACGGATGCCGCTGGTGCGGTCGTCAGTGGGAACACTTTGAGCCAGGCAAATCTCCAAGGCCTGAATCCTGCTGAATTTCTGTCACGCAACGCCGCTTATGAATTCTTCGAGCCACTGGGGGATTTGTTAAAGCCCGGGCCCACGCTGACCAACGTCAATGATCTATCCTTTATATTCGCATTGTAGAGAGGCACTCATGTCCAACAAACTCCCATTAGCCCTGATCACGCACAAACTACCCGATGAGTGGCTTTTGGGCCTGGAAGGGAAATGTCAAATCGTAACCGGGCCGCCCGATGTGGATCACCTGGTCCCGGAGTTGGTTGAACGTTTGCCAGAGGCGGAGGGCCTCTTTTCGCTTTTGACCATTCCTGTTTCCGAAGATTTGCTCAACCAGGCCCCCAACCTGAAGGTGGTCAGCAATATGGCTGTGGGCTATGACAATGTCGATGTAGCTGCCTGCACCCAACGAGGTATCCCAGTGGGAAATACTCCAGGGGTGCTCACAGAAGGCACGGCTGATTTGACGATGGCTTTACTCTTAGCGGCAGCCCGTAAGCTCCCTGAAGCCAGCCAGGACGCGCGCCAGGGACGCTGGACGACATGGTCCCCTACCGGATGGCTGGGAGCGGATCTAAATGGTGCTACGCTTGGTATCATCGGCCTGGGCAAGATCGGCTCAGCCGTTGCCAAAAGAGCAGCAGCATTTGGCATGAAGGTCATCTACAGCGACCCTAATCCAAAAACAGAATTCGAAAGCGCATTGGCTATACGCAAATCCTTGGAAGAATTATTAAGTGAAAGTGATTTTGTCAGTCTGCATTGTCCTCTCACTCCCGAGACGACCAGCCTGATCGATGCCCAGGCATTGAAAACCATGAAATCGACAGCTATCCTGATCAATGCCGCGCGTGGCCCGGTAATCAACAGCCAAGACTTGCACCTCGCTCTGAGCGAGTGCTGGATCGCTGCCGCGGCCCTGGATGTCACTGATCCTGAACCTCTACCCCCCGATGACCCGCTCTACAATCTACACAACTGCTTGATCGTTCCCCACATCGGATCAGCAACGCAATTCACCCGCAAACGCATGGCCGAATTAGCTTGCGACAACCTCTTAGCCGGTTTGCGAAATGAGCGACTTCCTCACAGCGTGAACCCAGAAGTATACGAATGAATGAATGATTGATCAAGGAGCCGTGATGATCAATTTTGAGTGAATACCCTGAAACGCATGAGCTTCTTGTGTTGAAAGCCCTTCAACCACATGGCTTAGATGGATTTCCACCGAATTTGGAGGGTCATCACCTTCATTCAAAGCTGTAATCAAGACAGTATTCTCCCCCTTGTTCAAAGAAATTTTGACCCAATAATACCTTTCAGATAAAGTGTAATCTTCCAAAAGAATTTGATCATTAACGGTGAGTTTTATTCTGTCGCCGTCCACCAGCCCTTTATCTCGAAAATTGATTGTAATTTCTCGTTGGCTGACAGTGACATCTTCCAAATGCTGCAGCAAAGGATCAGGGATGGTTACTACGGGCAATGAGGAAATATCGCCATGAACCTCACCAGTTCCGATCCAGCAATACTTATCATAGGTGCGAGGGTCATAGAATTCAATTTTATACCAGCCAATCTCATCAATTGCTATGATATTCAAACTTGTTCCTGCTTCGAAAAACCAGACATCCCTAAAGATCATCGAGTTGCCTTCACGACAGCGAGTATTTTGGGGCAGGTAGATGTAAGGCTCATCAACTGAAAATTCAGCCTTTTGAGGGGCATTTTCTATTGCAATCTCTTCACCCTGAATGATCCCACCCCCGATCCAGCATGCGGTATCATGCGTCCTGGGGTCAGAGAACTCGATGAGATACCAATTTTCCTTGGTGTACAAGACTTTCAGAGTCTCTCCTTTAGAGAAAGTCCAAACTTCTTCACTGTATCTATCGGGCTGCTCTCGGCAATAATAGTTCTGATCCAGATACAATTCTGGCATCAAAGTGCTTGTGGGGATCAGCGTGGGTGCCAGCACCGGTGTTGAGGTTGACATCGAAGTCGAGGTGTCAGATTTTTGCGGTGTCCCTGATAGGTTTGGTGTGGGTGTAAGTTTGGATTCGCCTGAATCTGTAACAATGGGCGCTGCCACAACCTCATCAGTGCTGGACGATAGAGATTTGACAGTTGTAGTCGATGTAGGGGGAAATAATGCCGGCACCGAAGATATTCGAACACATGCAGATGTTTGAAATACAATCACTGCAATGAATAGAATCCAACTAGAGCGAAAAAATTCAAATCGTTGCTGCATCACTGATTTTAATGAAATTTGCGACAATGGTCCTTGTACAACTAAGAATTCTCAACCAGCGTTATGGATTGCCACATGGAAAGCTACACATGGGTTTATGTATATTCTAGAGAAATTGCTCTTAAAATCAATCCATCTTCAGGGCTAATTGACTCCGGAATTTAAATTGCAATTGATGGATTTTGCTATTTCAATTTGAAAATGACTGTGACCCCTGTGCCATTTGTTCGATCTAGCGACATCGTGCCCCCCATTTGACTTGCGAGAATATTCACCAATTGGAGCCCCAATTTTTCGGAATCATCTATCCTCACATCTGAGGAAAGACCAACTCCATTATCCTCTACCTTCAAGGCTATTCTATAGTCATCAAGTGCTGCAAGTTTTATGAGAATCTCGCCTTTTTGACCATGCTCAAATGCGTGTTTAAACGAATTTGTAACGAGCTCATTAATGATCAAGCCGCAATTGATCACTGAATCTATATCTAATCTAATGTTCTCGATGTCGAAATTAATTTCGATAGACTCCGTGCCATGTACCTGCGTGCGATGTATCTGATCGACAAGCCGTTTTACGTATGATTGGAAATCTACCTGACTCAGCCCTTCCGATTGGTACAGCATTTCATGGACTATGGCCATTGATTGAATACGACTCCGGCTATCTTGCAACGCCGTCATAGCGTGCTCATCATCCGTTGTTCTAGATTGAAGCACCAACATGCTCGAAATCACTTGCATATTGTTTTTGACTCGGTGGTGAATTTCCTGTAATAAGGTTTCCTTCTCGAGTAAAGAAGCCCTAATTTGTTGCTCGGCCCGCTTACGTTCCGTCAAATTTCTGCCTACAAATACTACGCCTTGGAACGTCCCCGCATTATCGAGTATTTGTGACCCAGAAAGAGAAATTGGAATTAGATTATTTTCCTTGTCCTGGATGCCAACTTCTAGGTCAGAAAGCTTATTTGTTGATGCGCAAAGATCAGCATAGATCGTTCTAAAAACTGCACGCGAATCTCTATCGATCAACGCTTCGAAAGCCAGGTTATCCAATTCACCCTCCTGAAACCCTAAAAGGTTCAGCGAAGCTTGATTTGATTGAGTAATTTCGCCATCCCGATTTACTAAAAATAACGCATCGTTCATCGTGGCAATGATACTTTCCGCAGCAGTCCTGGGAGATATATCGAATAGTTCCCATCTCCAGATTGCATAGGTTAATATTGTACAGGCAAACATGAAACCAAATGAAGTTAACTCTGGTATCGCCAAACCTAATATTGAAAAAATACCGCCGGGTTCCGAAACAAACGAAAAAAGTGTAATTATTCCAATTGCCAGAGTAACATAAATTGCTCGTGAACGATCAAGCGGAGTCTTCGTTCGAATGAAATAGGTGAATGAGAGACCTAACGCGAGCACCATCCCAATAGTGAACCAGTAATCAAAAAGCGCAGTCGATAAATTGGGATTTGGGATGTAAGTCCACCCCCAATAGGCTTGCACAAGTTGATAAAACTGCGCATACTTGTAATCTAAAACCAAAAATATGAGCGGTGGTAAGTAAAGGGCTACATATGTCAGTTTGTACTTTAGGATATTGGTATTTTTGGTAAAGTACAACACGAAATGCACTTCGAGCGGAACAACCGCCAAAGCGAGCGAGCTTGCCTGAAACCAGTAGCGCGCCATTTGGTAACTTTCGGCCTGGCGATACCCAAATTCAGTGAATGCCCAGAATGAACCCGTTAAACAGTACAAAAAGAAGACGCGGTTAAGAGGTTGCTTAGGGTCTTTCGCTAATACGAAGGTACCTAAGGTAAATGCCCCCGCAGAAGCGATGAGAGAACTAAATGCATAGAAGTTCATAATTCATTTGAATTGCGTTCTTCGTACACGTCGAGACTCGCTATCGGAACCCAACCGCTGTGACCATCGGCATTTTTGCACCAGGCCCAGCCGCTTTCTACTTCGTTAATCTGTAGAATATCTCCTTCCTGAACACTCAGTTCCGTTGACTCGTAATTCCGTAGCGCGAGGCAGTACTTTCCACGACGCTCTATGAAAGCCTCTGGCACCCATCTGCTTTCTCCTTCCGAGTTGGTACACCAAATCCAGCCTTCCCATTCACTGTCTTTGTCCCCAATCATCAACGACTCCCCCTTGGACATTCGCCAGGGTTCAGTGTAATTCGATTGATAATCTTCAACGACGTTTGCTTTCATTTGAGTGTGAATTCTGAAGCCTGATAGCATCCTAAAAAAGTTGATAGCGGCGCTCCTGCAACAATCTCCATTTGGTATACCCAATCTGGGGCTAATCCGTTTAGGTATCCAAGGTAACTCGTGTTCCAAGTATATACGCTCTTTACAATATAATTCTCCGAGTCACTATGATCAATCACTGGCGCGCGCTCAGTGCCAACCACAGTTTGCTGGTTGAAACCATTGAGGACGATTTTCTCAATTTGCACCCCCTCATCTTGGTGAATGTGCCATTGGATAGGCTCATAGGCTGATAGGATCAAAACCATCGGGACAGAGGCTCTTGCAATATGAACATCTACTTGCCCCAGGGCAGCTTCGCGCACAGCCAGCATATGCACTTCGGGTTCATGCCATTCGCGGTTTTCAAACTGGTATCGCGTCATACCACAATTAGAACTGACCCCGCCAAAATCATACTCAGCAACTTTGGTTTGCTGTGAAGAAATCACATCAGCTTGACGCTCGACAGAGATGACAATCTCAAACTGATGCTCATCGTAATCGTACCCTTTATAGAATTTCGCAGTTACGATCAGATAATTTCCTATTACCATCTCAGGTTGCCACGGCAAAAGGCCAGAGGATTCTCCATTCTCAATCACTTCAAAATAATCCGCAGCGATCAAGGGAACTTCACATTCTGCGTCTGCAGGGCATTCAAATTCGATATCCGTGGTATGAATGATGGTCAGCTTTTCTGCGGGGATTCTCGCCGACTGACCCCAACGCAAGGCAAATAGCTGACCAAGTTCTACCTGAAGGGAATCATCTTCGCTGTAGCGATAATTTGGGGTTGGCAAAGGTTGCGATGTCGCAAGCGGAGCATCTTCTGTCAGAGAGATGGTGGGCCCAGTTGAAGGTGAGAGCGGCTCGTTGGCAACTTTGCAGGAAATTGCAAGTAAAGTTGCAAAAATTACCGACGAAAGGATTTTAAACTCTTGCTTGGACATTTATTGAGACTTACCAGCCATACTCGACAAATTGTTCCCCACCGCTGTAGGCTTCAAGAGCCCGCCTGACATAGGGAATTAAATTTTCAGGCAACGCATCCAATGAGAACCACTTAACCTCATCACACTTCTCTGGCTCATAGTTTCGCGGTGCCCCATCCCAACTGCGAGCAACCATAAAGAAATCCACACGCTCATCTTCCGATTTTCGATGGAAGACACCTGCGAAGACCAAATCATCTGGAGGAATGTTAATCCCAAGTTCTTCTCTGGCTTCCCGCACCATGGCCAGTCGCACACTCTCGCCCCCATCGAGATGGCCTGCTGGGACACTGTAGTTGCCATCCTCATAACCGGTATTGAACCGTCGCAGGAATAAAACCTGATCCTCGCGCATTAGGAAAAGATGAACAGCAACAGGAAATTTTGCTCGCATTCTATTGGCTTTTCTTCCCGCCAAAGCCAAACATCAGTCCCAGCCCAACTAAGATCAAGATGATCGGCAGGGTCATATTCATCAAATTCCAGTCGAGGTTTAGCAGCGCAACCATGCCCGTGAGGGCAATCACTGCGGCCAAAGCCAAGTTGATCATTACCAAGACAACTGAGTGACCTCCCGCTACCAAGAGTAAAGCTGTCACCAAGCCTCCCAGTGCGGGAATTAGTATGTAAATGCCCCACCAATTCTGCACGTCAAAGAATGGCAGATTCTCCAGAATGCCTAAATCCAGACCCATGAATCGCAACCCCAGCAGGAGCGCTGAAAGACCAAAGAATATCCCCCAGGGACGATGACAGAGCAGCGCAGCCGGAGCGGCATCATCTTCAACGCGTTTGAAGGGCAAGCCGCTGATCAACATGCCCAAACCACCCAGAATGACGAACACGGGCCAGTACTCACCCCAATCGAGGTCGAACAAAAAGATCAGTGCGACCGTCAAGGGAAACAGTCCCCCATAAAACGTCGACCAGACCCCAAAGTTGAAACGGCCGGCTTTGCGCCATATCCCATAGGCTGAACCAAAAGCGCTGAAAGCCGGGATCAGGATAAACAGGGCCCACCAATTTTGTAGGGAAAAATCCCCAAAATGCTGCGCCAAGAAAATGACCCCAAGTAGAATTAGCACAACCCCAAACCAGGGGAATTCAGATGGTCCTTTGGATCGCGTTCTTTTAGACGTTTCCTTTTGAATTTCTTCGTTCATTGTTATCTCCTTACCTCAAGTGATGAAAGATTAATATCGTATGTCAAATGATTCCATCAGTGTTTATTTGTTTTCAGTAATAGTTGGTCGTAAGCGAATCGCCTGCCCACCACCGGCTGCCAGAACTATCTCCATATTTGCTTCACTATCAACATTCTCTTGCCGGATATCGTAACTATGGGGATTATTTTCCCAATTTGCATCGGCGCCATCGGCGTACACCTCAGCGACATACTGCACATCCGGTTCGAGAAAAGATAGTTCGATATCAAAGGTACGACCTTGCTCGTCAGTGATGGCACCGATATACCAGTCCTCACTGTGACGATCCTTTCGAGCCATGGTGATGTATTCGCCGATCTCGCCATTGAGCACTTTGGTGTCTTCCCAATCTGTGGGTACATCGACGATGAACTGGAAGGCTGGATGACCTTGGTAATTCTCTGGCATATCAGCGGCCATCTGCAAGGGGCTGTAAAGCACCACCATCAGAGCCAACTGTTTGGCTAGGGTAGTACGCACACGGTTGTCGGGATAGCGACCCTCGTAGGTAAGGTCGAAGATGCCGGGAGTGTAATCTAAGGGTCCCGCCAACATGCGCGTGAATGGAATCACCGTAGTATGTTCAGGCGTGTTGCCGCCATCCTGACTCCAGGCGTTCCATTCCATCCCGCGCACGCCCTCACGCGTCATCAAGTTAGGATAAGTGCGCCGCAAGCCGGTACCCTTAACCGGTTCATGTACGTCCAGCATGATCTTGTGCTGAGCTGCCAACTCGACCACTTCTTGGTGGTGCTGGACCATGCGTTGGCCATGATGCCATTCCTCACCGTCGATGAGCATGCTAGCATAGCCGGTCTTGACGATCTCCACTCCGACCTCTTCGTAAAGGTCAAAGGCGTATTCCAATTGATGCTCATAGTTGACTACATCCCCGCCCGTCTCGTGGTGACCAATCAAATGTACCCCTTTCTCTCGAGCATAACGCGCAACCTCTTCCAGATCGAAGTCAGGATATGGGGTAGTGAAGCGAAAATTGTTCGTCGAGCCGTACCAAATCCCATCCCAACCCACATTCCAGCCTTCCACCAGCACACCTTGGATGCCGTGATCTGCGGCAAAATCAATATACGCCTTGGTACGCTCAGTGGTCGCGCCATGCTCGGGACCGCTGCCCCAGGTGTGGTGTCTCAGGTGGATCGACCACCAGATGCCGATGTACTTGCCCGGCCTCACCCAGGAGACATCTCCCAACTTATTGGGCTCGTTGAGATTCAGCGCTAAATAGGAGGTGATTAATTCTCCAGGAGACTCGGCAATCTGCAGCGTACGCCAGGGCGTTCGATGGGGGCTTTCGGCACGCACCTTGACCCGCTCGGGGTCTGTGCGATATGGAGTCAGATCGCATTCCAGGTTGTGTCCGCCGCTCTTGGCCAGGACCATGGCGGCATAGTCAGTCAAGTTTGCTTCGTGGATGGCCAGATACAATCCCTCGGCAGTCTCCAGGGTCAGCGGCGTATGCACCTTTTTGAGCGCACTTACCGGAGACTGTTGATATTCGTACTCATAGCGGTGCTCGCGATACGCCGGGATCCACCAGGCTTGATGGTCGGCAGCGAATTGAAATTCAGTCAGTTCATCGACGATCTCAAAGGTTGTCAGATTGGGCTGATCGGGAAATTCGTAGCGAAAGCCCAGGCCATCATCGAAGACCCGAAAAATGAGGATAAGTTCGCGCTGTAAATCAGCTTCTTCTTGTAAGTGAAGCTTCAATTCGTTGTAATGGTTTCGGATGAAACGAACTTCGCCCCAGGGTTGTTCCCAGGTTTCATCGAAGGCGCTATACTCGATGTTTTTCACAATGAAACCCTGGTTTAGAGACGCATCATCTTTTAACACAAATCCCAACCTGGAAGGCTCGAGGATCGTCGTTTTCTTGAAGCTTACTTGGTACGAAGGTGCACCCTGATCATCCAAAGAGAACTCAACTCTGATTTGGCCATCTGGGGATAAAACGCTTGTGTCAGTTTTTGATAACATAGGATTGCAGCTAGTGAGGAAACAAAGCAGGAGGGAGAAAAGAAATAACAAGAAGGGTTTCATCGTTTTGTATTATACGATATCCACCCATCATTCTTACCCTCACCCGTTCGGCTGGCCAACTTTGGATAACACACCCCAAAATCAAAAGAGAGACCCCAAAAGCGCCTCCCACCATAAAGGGTGTCTGAGGCTCCCCATTTACGTCATTGCGAACGGCACAGATCGTAGTCGACGGGCGCGCGATGCCATCTCATCCAATTTGTGAAAACTGCTTCGCTCGGCTCGCAGTGACAATCTTCTTTAGGGCTCAACTGGCGCAGGCTGCATATGAGGCCAGGTCTCGAAGGAATCGGCTTCCGTTAGGTTGATCCAGTTTAGGCCATCAGCATCCATCAGGAAAATATCGCTGTTGCCATCCAATGTAGAGGCCTGGATGATATGCATTCCATCGGGTGAAAACATCGGGCTACTCTCGTCCGAGGTCTCTGCAGATATCGAAGTCTGCTCGGAGCCATCGGCATTCATCACATAGTTATCGTAATTCCCATCACGATTAGTCGAAAAGACAATTTGTGAACCATCTGGAGAAAAGCTGGGACATCCATCTCTTGCAGAGTTTTCTGTCAACCTGGTTTGCTCGGATCCATCGCTGTTCATAACATAGATTTCATCATTGCCATCGCGCCCGGATGTAAAAGTAATCTTGCCATCAGGTGACCAACCCTTCGCACAGAAGTCATTTGCTGGATCAGTGGTCAACTGCAGGACATCCGTACCATCAGACAACATCGTAAACACATCGAAATTGCCCTCTCGCTTAGAGACAAAGGCAATCAGCGTTCCATCCGGCGACCAGGAATAAGGATAATCATCGGAGGCATGATTACTGAGATTGACCGGATCGGTACCGTCAGCGTTCATCACATATACTTCCCAATTGCCATCGCGGTTTGTAGCAAAAGCAAGCTTACTTCCATCTGGAGAGTATACAGGATGGTTGTCCTTGGCAGGATTATTGGTCAGGTTCTTGGTATCTGATCCATCCATGTCTCTGGAGAAAATTTCCTGATTTCCGGAATGGTCACTGACAAAAGCAAACCTGCCCGTACTGCCACCCGTCTGTGTGGGCTTTGGAGTTGGGGTTGGCGTCGGGCTTGCTGCGAACGATGGGAAATAGATCACAAGCAGAGCAAGGACGAGGAGTAAAACGATTGCAATCGGTTTGGTATTCATAACTCACCTTTGATTGGGCCAACTAGATGTATTGCTGGCTGCAAAGAAGGCTATCATACTTAGAAATTACACCGTTTGGTGAAGAAATTGCTAGGAATAGGGGCGGGCTTTGTCCCCACCCCTATTCCTAGCAAACCACCAGTCCAAGTTTCACTCAATCCGCAAAACTTTAGCACCTCGAATTTTGCGGGTTTTTAGCTCCACCAATGCCTGATTGGCTTCTTCCAAAGCGTATTCCTGATATTCAGGCTTGATGCCCATATCAGCAGCCAATGCAAGGAATTCGCTGACATCGCGACGGCTGACGTTGGCAACGCTCTTGATCTCTTTCTCCATCCACAGGTGAGTCGGGTAATCGAGCTTGATTAGATATTCCTTATCGATCTCTTCCTTACGAATGGCATTGATCACCAACCTGCCTCCTGGGGCCAAATTTTTCAGGGCCTCGACCACCGGTTTCCAGACCGGTGTGGTGTCGATGATGCTGTGTAATTTTTCTGGGGATTCATCTTCTGTGCCGCCAGCCCACACCGCTCCTAATTGACGGGCAAATTCCTGCTCGCTCTCACTGCGAGCGAAGACGAATACCTGGGAGCTAGGATAACGTTGCGCTACCATTTTCAACACCAGGTGCCCTGACCCTCCGAATCCGGTCAGGCCCAGGTTTTGGCCATCTTGAAGCTTTGTCAACCGCAGGGAGCGATACCCAATCGCGCCCGCGCACAACAGTGGCGCAGCTTCGGCGTCCGAAAAGACATCCGGAACGGGATAAACATAATTCTCGGGCACAGTCATAAATTCCGCATAACCGCCATGGACGTCACGCCCAGTCGCTTTGAAATCCGGACAGAGGTTTTCATTTCCAGCCAAACACTGCTCACATTCATTACAAGCTGAATAGATCCAAGCCACCCCGACCCGGTCTCCAACATTGAATCGCTTTGCCCCCGCACCAGATGTCAGCACACGCCCCACAACCTGATGGCCGGGCACAACAGGGAGAATTGGAGGCGGTGTGCGACCCTCGATCTCGTCCAGCTCAGTATGGCAGACTCCACAAGTAGCAACCCTAATCACCACTTCTCCATCTTCCGGAATCGGTTCGGGGAGATCGCTGAGAAATAGGGGGGTCTGATTTGTGCGCAGATCGGTTAGCTGATTGAGAAGCATGGCTTTCATAGTTCAAGGCCTCTATTCGCCTTCAGAACTCGGAGCGCGCGCAGGGTAATCCATTTGCTTGGCTGACCTTTCTTTTCGACATCAAACCACATTTTGCCATTGAGAGATTTTTCCATCTTCCAGCGGCCAGAACCGTCGCGCTTGCTCTGCAAAAATTTCTTGGCGTTGTCTAGCCTGGGATCAGAACCATATCCCGCTGAAGTCAGGACTTCTAATACTTCCAGAACATCGCTGCGGTAACTGAGCGGAAAACCAAACTGGAACCAGGTCTTGTTGACACGTTCGACATAGGGGTAATCTGCTTCCGAGGGATCGCGACTGAGCAAAAATTCGATGCTTCTTGCGATGGCATCTTGGATGGCTGGCGTCCGGCGATGTTTAGGGACCTCAACTAGACCTTTGAGCGTTTTGATTGCACCCCATGCGCAAGGCTGCCCGCCATTATATGCACAGGCAAAGCCCGGGCCAGTCGTACCAGATTTGTAAAAGCGAATATCTTCCCCACCTACTATCGCTCCCGCGGCCCAACCGATGGCTACTTCGAGCCGAAAATCATCGGCATATCCCAGCTGCGATAGTGCTGCAATTAGATCTCCGTTTAAGCAGTGGATGACTTTGCTGGGGATTGGATTACGATTCATCGAAAAAGCGCCATTAGCGGCAACACTGTGCTTCCAAATGTATTCACAGCCTTTGCGCACTCTTTCATCTTCCGGATCAGCGCCCAGACAAGCCAAGAACATGATCTGCCAGATCGATCCCCGGTAGCTGGGAGTGTACCCTCCTCCTGGCCGTACCCAATAACCCTGGGGGGATTGGGCTTCCAAAATAGCAGGCACCGGCCCTGAGGACATGATTTCCGCTTTAGCCTGGATCAACTCAGGGTCATTTTCAGAACGTCCTACCAGATCTCGTAGGGTGAAATAGCGTACGCCCGGATTGTCTGGGTCGCGCTCTAGTAGCCAATCAAGGGTTGCATTTTCAAAGTAAGCAGATTGATTCATGTGGTCAGTTTCCTGCGTCGCGCTACCCATAATCCCGTAAGAGGGAAAATCAGCCATGGTAAAACATAATAAACTGTCAGATACCAAAACTCCCACAAGAAGCGAATCCCGTATCCCAGGTACCAACCACAGTACAGAATATCATAGAAAAATAGCGGAATGCAAATATAAAATGACCACCAAAGAGATTCCCCAATTTCTCTGCCAGGCTGGGCTCTAGAAATACTGCGGTAAACAAATAACCAGATTGGTGGCAGGACAACAATATCAAAAACGAACATGGTGGTATCGGAATACTGCTGATAATAATCAGGCAGACCCGCCAGCCAAAATAGCAGCCAGGCTAATGTAACGATGATTAGAAGGCGCACGTGAAAGGATATTCTATTATCCATGGACCATTAAAGGGGCTTCACGCCCAAAAACACGAACGTGGAGCCTGGCTCTAATTCGCTGTGCTCGAAGGGGATTGATATTGGTTCAAAGCCAGCTTGCGATATCAAGCGCATCCAATCATCGTGAGTAAAAAGACCCAATTCATGGCGATCTTCCGCTGTACGAACCGTGTCATCACCCTCCCGCATCAGATAAACCATGTGCATTTGATAGCTGGTATCGTCAGAATTTGGATCCCAGGTCCACTCAAGGTAGCGCATATTTCGCATCTCACTATCATGACCGCCATGATTAGTAGAGGGTTTGAAGGTCTCACGCACACAATCGGGAGCAAAGAGCGCCACACCCCCCGGATTGCAGTGGAAAAATGCGGTTTCGATCGCGCGACCCAGGTCAACTTCTATCGTTAGATAGCTAATTGCATCATGGATGAATACCACATCGAATTGCTTCGCTAACCTGACTGAGCGCATATCCCCTTCAATATGCTCGCATTCAGGGTTAATATTTCGGCTGACCTCCATCATCCCCAGTGACAGATCGACGAGCGTCATTTTGAAGTGATCTTTCAAGTGCGAGGCATTATTGCCCCCACCACATCCGAGTTCCAGCATGGTGTGTGGGACGAAATCGCAGTGCGCCAAAATTGCCTTGCGGTAGAATTCAGCTTCTTCGGCGTAATCCTCGGGGGCAGACAAAATCGGCCACCAATCTGCCAATTCACGATACAGCTTGGGGAGATGCTCATTATGTGTCATACAAGGCTCCCGATAGCCCTAGTATAGAACAGCCTAATCGAAAGTCAAGTAACCCCTTGGCAGGAGCACTTGTTATCTACTAAGCAAATCAGTGTCCAGACAAAGGGAATTCCTCCCGTGTTTCCCAAACCCCATTGCGGTTATCCATCAACAGAACTTCTGTAACCTGTGCTCGTATTGGTAGCGCACTAACCGCTTCAATGGTAAACGCCTGAAGAATCTTGTCCAGATCATCTTTATTTTCGACTTCGGCAACGGTCAGATGCGGGACAACATCACCGAATTTCCCCTCATAAGGAAGAGATGCAGGGAAGCTGTTCACAACAGCGTCGGCCAAATCTTTGAATAGTTGCTCGGGCTCAGGCTTCAAGTAGATCACGGTAGGAAAACAGCGAATCTCGCTCAAGGAAAATTGAAAGGGCTCGAATCTTGAAAATATGGCTCGCAAATTCTCGATCTGTCGAGCCTTTTCATACGGATCTACTTGAAAAGGGTAGTTGATCGTGATATGCGCGGCCACTCCTTCACTCGCCACTGGATCGTACTTCTCCCGGAAAACGCCGACCAATTTTTCCGCTTCTGGAACCAGCACGACTAATGCAGATTCGAATTCCATAAGTGGATTAACTTCCAGCTCCAATGATCTCCTTTAGAACATCGCCCATGCGATAAATCTCTTCAACGGTGTTGTAGTGCACCCCACCAATGCGTACCATGCCACCACTGTCTTCAACGCCCAATCGCTGGGTTACTGCCAAGGCATAGTAGTTGCCATGCCAAACCTGGACGCCGCGCTCCCCGAATGCCTCAGCCAATTCCCTGGGATGGAATCCCTCCACGTTAATTGAAAAGGTCGGTACGCGCTCATCCAGGAGATCCAAATCCGTGGGGCCGTAGATTGTCACTTCTGGGATTGATGCCAACACCTCCAGCAAGGCGCGGTTGATCTCGAACTCATAAGCTCGAATCGCAGCCATGCCCTGGCGCAACCGCAACGCTCTACCACTGAAATTCTCTTGATAGCGTTCCAAATGATCGCCACCAAACTGCTCACCCAGCCATTCGAAGTATTCCAGCGCGCCCAGCACCCCCGCAATGCCCTCGTGGTTGGATGTGCCTGTCTCCCATTTGCCAGGTGAGTCTTTAGGGGCCGGCCGCACTTTATACGCTTTGAGACTCTCCAAAAGGTCATAGCGGCCATATAAAATACCTACATGCGTAGAGAACCATTTATAAGCTGATGAAACCAGAAAATCGCAACCAAGCTCTTGCACATCGGTTATGCCGTGGGGAGCGTACTGCACGGCGTCGATGAAAACGAGCGCGCCAACCTCCTTGGCCATTTTGGTGATGCTCTTGACAGGATTGATCGTCCCCAAGGCGTTGGAAGCATACCCCACTGCAACAAGTTTGGGCTTCTTCTCCAAGGCGCGCTCCATGCTCTCGCGATTTAGAGTACCAGTTTCAACATCGAAATCCACCCAATCGACCTCGCAGCCGCGTTCCTCAGCGACCAATGTCCAGGGAGTGATGTTGGCATCGTGATCCATGCGTGTGACCACAAAGCGATCACCTGGGTTAAACAGATGCGCCAGCGAACGGCTGAAGTGCAAGGCCAGGGTGGTCATATTCCCCCCAAAGACGATCTCCTCATCCCTGGCAGCATTGTAGAAATCTTTGCAGGCTGCCCGTGCTTCATCGATAACTCGGTCTGACTCGCGCGCGGTCTCAAAGGCTCCGCGCCGGTTGGCATTCGAATCAACCAGGTATTTCGTCACACGGTCGAGTGTCTGCTGGCAAACTTGTGTGCCGGCAGGGTTGTCGAGGTAGATCAAATTCTTATTTGCGACAGCGGGAAATTGAGATCGAACAGCAGAAAGATCTAGAGTCATGGAAAACCTCTCTTCGTGAATGTGGAGGAGCTAGGAACTATTGGCAATTCAACCTTTTCAGGCGCATTTTGCCAAAGAAGAAACTATCTAACATGGAGAGTATTCTCTACATGTCAAACCTAATCTTCCGGCAACAAGTCGATGAACTGGTCGATTTTTTTGGCGATCTGTCCAATCCTGGAATCGGGATGATGCTTGACCAGGTACTGAACAAGAACAACAAACCCCACAACCAACGCGATCCCCAAACCAATTAGCATCAATCCTAAACGATTGTCCATAGAACGCTCCATTGACTAATCAATCGGGCATGGACATTATAATGAGATTTGTGAAGAATTGGAACGTTATGTTTGAATTATTCTCGCCGAGAATTCGCCGAATTGTGTTCGCTCACCCCAAATTGCCACCCTGATTGAATGTCATTAACCACATCCATAAAAGGTCGCTGTGTCACATAAGCACATTCGATCGATACGATCAATGCATCAATCGAGTTCAGCATATGCAGCGCTTCTTCCAGTTCATCGGCAGAGCACGCACTGCGACTCGCGATTGTGTCAATCAGAGCTTGGTACATGCTAGACTCCTTGATAGTTGTCCCCTCAGATTATCTACAACTATTCGGACTTATCTTGTCCGAATATATCAGGAATTATTTTGCATGTCAAGCTCACCTGCATCCAGAAAACCTCCCGCTGGTGGAGGTTTTCTGGATATCAAAGGAGGAGAAGAAATGAAGGAAACTCATTTATAGGATAACAATTTCTGAAAATTTGTCCGTAAAATGTGAATTAACAAGAACTAACGTTCCTGCAAAGGGAAAAAGAAAAGACCGCAAAATATTGCGGTCTTTGGTCGGGGTGCAGAGATTTGAACTCTGGACCTCTTCAACCCCATTGAAGCGCGCTACCGGTCTGCGCCACACCCCGACAACGG
>CAYTKR010000066.1:24903-26677 GCA_964438295.1 uncultured Anaerolineales bacterium | reverse complement strand
TCCGCTCAGGATGACAATCGCGATTTTATTTTTACTTCAACGTCAACATGTACGCCACCAACTGGTCGACCTGTTCGTCGGTAAGCTCATCTTCCCAAACTGGGGGCATGGTATCGGCGGGGAAGCCTTCAACCAGCACCGCGTTGGGGTCCAAGATTGACTCGCGGATTTCCTCTGCAGAGAGGCGTGAGCCAACGCCAGCTATCGATGGGCCAACGATGACTTCGCCTTCGGTCAGCGAGTGACAGGTAACACAGCCAGCCTGCGTACCGATGACGGTTTCAGAAAAGAGTTTTTCTCCGGCTGCGACAGGGTCGTCTGCCGATTCACCACCACCGCCACAAGCTGCCAACAGCAACGTGAGCGTCAATGCAATAATAAGGGGAAGTAATAGTTTCTTCATAATGTTCTCCTAAGATAGATTTGATAGATTTTCAACAATGCGATTCGTTCCCATTGTCACTATATATTATATAGCAATATTACAACATTACTGATCAAGTGACATGATAAATGCAATTAGATCGCTGATTTGCTGATCAGAAAGGATTTCGCCCAGATTAGGAAGCATTTGTCCCTTGGGGAAACCATCGACTACATAAGCATCGGGTTCTAAGATCGATTGGAGGATATATTCCTCCGCGGACATGCCGGGGATGCGGCCAGCAGCACGTTCGGCTAAACCAGCAAAGGACGGGCCTACCAACGTTTGGCCGGGTTCCAGCGAGTGGCAAATCCTACACCCAGCGTTGGTGCCTAGTGAGGTCTCATAATACAGTTTTTTGCCTGCGGCCGGGTCGTTACCCAGGCTGGCATCACGATAGCTTAATGTCAGCGATTGGCGGCTCTCGAGGGTGATGGTTTTATCGAAGAGCACCTGCGCCTGGTTGGGGTCTGCGCGGTCGTACATCGTCAAAGTGATTTGGTGCTCCCCGGCCTGCACAGGCAGTTGTTCGAAGGCTAGCGAGGTGCGTTCTAACTCAGAGCCTTTCAGGGGATAGGCATTATCTAGAACAACGCTGCCATCGATTTGCATCACCAGGCGGGTAGGTACGTTGATACCAGCTTTGGCATTTTCAAGGGTTTCAGGGAGCTGCTCCAGCGGATAGCCGCTGTGATGGTCTAGGGCGATTTCGAGTAGGGCCTGATCATCGGCGTATGGGCGCAGGTCAATGTTGTTGGTGGAAACTTGAATTCCTAATCCGATCGCGACCAGAATCACCGCAGGGATGAAGCTGCGCAGGTTTTTCCTCGTCAGGTCGGTTTGATATGCTGTGGCCGTGTTCGGTATGCTTTGCACGCGGCCGCGAATCGCAGCCAGTAGGTTCCTCGGCGAAGTCCAGGTCGTTTGGATAGGCCCCTGGAGATAATCTACCTTTAGGCGTGGCATTCGTTGGCGGTCCAGGCGCTGTTGCAGCCACAGGTTCCCTTCACGGTTGCTGCAATCCTCTGGGGGGCAGCCAACCACCTGAACGGAGTCCGCGCCTCCCTCCAGGGTATCAGCGATTAGGCTGGGGTTTAGCATCCCCACGCAGGTCAGGGGTACGATCTGAGTGTTGAAATTTTCATCCAGGGAACGGATATCAGCCAGTGCTTTGTCGTGATGCTGAATATGGCGTTCGCAGGTGAAGGCTACCTTCGTGGGTAGATCGCCTTCTGATGACGCGCGTTGGGTGCTGACTTCCCACATTGGCTCCAGGGAGAGATCGCTGAGAGTGAGCGCGTTTTCAGGGCAACTGCCAATACAGATCCCGCAAGATACACATGCTGTGGT
>CAYTKR010000066.1:0-24893 GCA_964438295.1 uncultured Anaerolineales bacterium | reverse complement strand
ATCTCAGCCTGGAATTTTGGCCTGGCCCCGTCGCTGCGCGGTACCATCGTGATGGCGTTATATGGGCAATCGCGCGAGCACAAGATGCAGCCGTCGCAAAGTGCCAGATCGACCTGGACCGGGTCCAGGGGTTTGTGAGCCAACAGCCAGGGCAGCAGACTTACCACCGCGATAATGGCAACGACCAATCCCCAGAATAATCCTGGATGCAGGTTCAGCGCACCGGGCAAGTAGAACAAGAATAGCGGGTCAACGGGAACGCGATCTGGAAGCTGGCTGGGGTTGATGGAAGGTAGCATCCCAACAGGGACCATAAGCGAGATCAGTAGCGTCAGGGTGGTCACCGCGCCCGTCCAGACGCGCGGCGGGAACCATTTTGGGCGGCTGAGACGTTTGATGTGCCACCAGAAGAACAAGCCCATGATCGCAGAGAGCAGCAGGTGGACAGTCAGCACCAAGAGCAAGAAAACCCAGCCGCTGCCAGCTTGCTCGGTAACGAGGTTCTTGATCAAGAACCTGGCTCCCCAGGAGGTCTTACCGATCAGGTCGATGAAAGTTTGGTTGATGACCTGAGCACGCTCATCCCACAATAGCCAGTAGCCTGTGATGCCGATCAACCAGTAGAATGCCATCATAATCACGCCGGTGACCCAGGCGGTCCAGCGTGCGCCCCGGAAGCGATCTTGGAAGAACGTGCGCCAGCCGTGCAGCAGGCCGGTGATCACCGCCGTCCCCGAGGCGTAACGATGTACGGCCCGCATCCAGCGGTTGAAAACATGCCCGTCTAACTGCAAGATCGCTTCATAGGAAGCTGTGAACCCAAACTGGTAGAACATTGTCAGGTAGATGCCGGTTATCAAAATAAGGATAAATAATACAACAGTGATGGTGCCCGTATGGTAGAGCGGGTTGAAGCGAGGATCTCGGATCAGTTTCGTAAAAGGTGTTTCGAATGCCAGTGAGACATGTTCGAATACGCTGAGTATTCTCCGAACAAGCGAGTTTTGCCGTTGGTTCCAATCGACGCTGGGATTGAGCGCCTGGAGTATTTTTGATCTCGATGAAGGCTTGTTGTCGGATGTCATTGGGCTGAGACCTTTAGGGATTGAAGATCCCTAAAGGTCTTTACTTGTAAATTTACCAGAATTTCCCACCTGGGGAATTCAACGAGATATTGGAAATCTGGTCTACCAATTGAGGCCCGTAAGCGATGATGATGAGGGCTATTGTCCCTATGAGCCAGGGCACCCACTTATCCAGCCATTCTGGAGTCTCCTGGGGGTCATGGATCGATTCCGCAGCAGGAATTTCGGTTACGGCCTTTTCGGCTTTCTTCGACCAAGCAGTGCGGGCAACGACGATGAAATACATAATCGCGCCGATAAACATGATCGAACCCCCAATGCCCACGCGCAGCAGATGTCCGCTCCATTCCTCGGGAACGTAAGGGGCCAGACCCAAGGGTGTGCGCCGGGGAGCGCCCAGCAACCCGACCACGTGCATGGCATTGGAGAAGATGATCATGCCCACGAACCAGATCCAGTTTGCCCAGGTGGCCATTTTCTTATGCATCAATTTGTTGCCGGTGACATAGGGGATCAGCCAGTAGGAGATACCCCAGAAGGACATAGTCACCGCGGAAGCCACTGTCAGGTGGAAGTGACCAGGTACCCAGGCGGTGTTGTGCAAAACCAGGTTGACATTGTAGGAAGCGTTTGTCAGGCCGCCGATACCACCAAAGAAGAACAAGATTCCTGCCAGCAATTGCGCAGAGACAGAGGGATTGTCCCAGGGTAAAGCCCTGATCCAGCCGAGTAATCCTTTACCACCCCGGTTGCGTGCTCCATTTTCCAAGGAGGCGATTACCGTGAAGGCTGTTAGCATCGAGGGCAGGAAGACCGAATAGGTCAGTATCGCGTGCAGGATTTTCCAGCCGGCAGGTACGCCTGGGTCTACAAATTGATGGTGGAACCCGAGAGGCACGGAGAGCAGGAAGAACAGCCAGAATGCAAACCGAGCCAGGGCGTCGCTGAAGAGCTTTCCGCCAGCCTGTTTAGGTAGGAAGGTATACCAGGAGATATAAGCAGGCAGTAGCCAGAAGTACACCAGCGGATGGCCGGTGAACCAGAAGTAGGTGCGGGCTAATTGCGGGTCCGTCCCATCGATCAAGCCCAGAGACCAGGGAAGCAGCATGGTCAGGATCTCCGCGGCTACACCCAAGGTGGCGATTTGCCACATCGCCATGGTAATAACTGAAGCAAGCGACATCAATGGGCTGCGAACGCCAGGGTTTTCCTTACGCCAGGCGGAATACGTGAAGAAAAACCCATAGCCTTCGATCCAACTTCCCACGACGACCAATGTCAACCCGGCGTAGAAAGCCCAGTGTGCTTTCAAAGGCGGGTAGAAGGTATACAGCACCGAAGCTTCATCCAGGAGGATCGGTACGGCAGCCGAGACCAGGCCGACGACCATGACCCAAAATCCAACCCGATTGAGCTTGGGGTAGCGCAACTCGCGTTTAAGGCCGTATATCGTGGTGAAAGTCAGGAACCCAGTGATGAAGAAGGTTGTATACACCAGGGCGTTGAGAACACCGTGAATGGTCAATCCCTGGTAGTACGATTTGAAGATTGGCTGAAGATAGGGGTAGAGATCCAATCCGGAGTGTTCCAAAGCCTGGAGCGGGCCAAAAAGCACACCAACAAAAAGTGAAAGGATACCCACAAACATGTGTGCACCAATGAATTTTTTATCTTTTGAAGATATTTCGTAATTTGTAGACATATTACTCCTCCACGTGAACCGTTCCGAACATGGCAGCGTGTGCAGCGCCACAGTATTCTGTACAGATGTAGTCGTAATCACCAGGTTCATCTAGTGTGACAGTGAGCTTGGAAACCTGGCCAGGAAGCACCTGTACGTTCAGGTTCGTGTTTTGCAGTTTGAAGCCGTGTTGAACATCTTTGCTGGTGATGTAGAAGGTCACCTCAGAGCCAACAGGCACTGTAATTTCACGCGGTAAGAACGCCCAGGTTTGAGATAAGATATAAGCTTCATATTTGCCGGGAGCCAGTTCGCGCAGGCCGGGCTCGGCCCAAGGTCCTTCCTCAGCTACAGTCCTTGGGTCAACGCGCTGTTCAGGTGTGGGAACCTGAATGCCGAATGCAAAACCCGCAACTCCAATCGCAACTGCGAACACCACAACCAGCACTACACTGATGATCATCCAGGTGCGCTCGTAGGGGTCAATATGCATAGATGGTTTGGTGGTCATACAGTCACTCCTCGCGATAATAAGATCAGATAAACCGAGCCCCACAAGAGAATGATGGTTATCAGGAATATCAATAATATAAACATCGTTCCTCTTGGGCGAAAGCCATTATTTTGTTCGCTCATTATGCATCTCCTTCTGAATCATTAACATTAGCTTTCTTCCAATATAGTTTGGATATCTCTGGCGATATCTTCTGCCGACATTCTTAGGGGGTACACTGCCCGCCAGTGACCCTGTCGGTCGATCAACATGATCAAGGATGTAAATTCCACTTGGGGATCATCAACCTCATTCCTAGCTGAAGAATGAAAATAAATATCATAACTGTGCGCGAGGTCGCTGATCTGCCTTTGAGTGCCTGATAGCCCGATGAAGCTTTTATCGTAACTCTGAACGAACTCGGAAATCTGCTCAGGGGTGTCCCTTTTTGGATCGATGGAAATGATCAAGCTTTGACAGTCAAATCCATTCTCGACGGCGATATGCCTTACCTGTGCAAGTTTGCTCAGCAACTCTGAATTGGCTGAGCAATTGCTGCAACTGAAGGTCAGCAGCACGAGCTTATCCTGGAAATCATACAGACTATAATTTTTTCCCTCAGCACCCTGCAATCTGAAATCAACGGCGGGTACCGGGGGATTGAGCATTGCTCCCTGGAGGATTTGTGGGGGTCTTAATGCCCTGCCCAGACTGTATGCGGCGATTGCGAACACAAATCCCAGGACGATGCCGATGGTCGCTAGCCAGATGGGTTGTGGAGTACGAGTTTCCTTTGTCATGTTTTGTAAAGATTCAATGATCAAGGTTGGTCGAACATTTCTCCAGGATTCGCTCCTTTCATAACATGTCGATCAGCGCGGTTAATATCAGAATACCAAGATAAATATTTGAGAACTTGAAAAGTGAATAGGCAATCTTGGGGGTGGGGTTTTGAAAAAGCTTGACCGTCAGCATCCCTAGCTGGAATGTCAACAGAAATGTGGGAAGCAGGAAGATCAGACTCATTTTGGAGTGGGCTGCTAACGCAATGGCTGCGATCGCCGTCCCAAACGTGTGCAGCGCAACCCAGCCCGCGGCGCCTTTCGTGCTGATGCCCACAGGGAGCATGGGAAAGCCCGCGTTGGCGTAATCTTTTTCATAAGCCATGGCCAGGCTCCAGAAATGAACAGGAGTCCACAAGAATATCAGTGCTGCAAGTGTAAGTACGAAAGGATCATTCCAGGCGCCGGCAGCGGCGCCACCGCTAAGCACTGCGCAGCTTCCCGCTGCACCGCCAATCACGATGTTGAGAATTGTGCGGGGTTTCAACCAGATGGTATAAATGCCGATGTAAATCGCCGCGCCCAGCCCATTGAACAGGGCTAACGCTGGATTGGACAAACCAGCCAAAATTACAGACATAGCGATCATCCCACAACCGAGAAGTAGCACCAGATTCGGGGTCAAGGTCTCCCCTGAAGCCAGGGGTCGGCGTCGAGTGCGGGCCATGAGTTTGTCGCGTTCACGCTCCAGGTATTGGTTGAGAGCCGATGCTCCACTGGCCGATAATCCGCCGGTGACCATTAGTAGTAGTAAGGCTCTATCGCCTGGCCATCCCCCCGCGCCAATCATCGCTCCACCAGCAGCAGAAAACAGGAGTAAGAGCACGATGCGCAATTTGAATACCTGTACCAGGGCTTGACTGAATTCGATGGTTTTCGACAGTCGCAGCCGCCAACGGTATGTGCTTACGGTGGATGTTGTGCTTAGATTGGTCAGATCGTCCATAATGTTTGTCCAGATTTTCCCGGAAACTCCTAAGTTTCCGGGAAAATTGTTAATTGCAGGTAGGTTAAGGTTCGCGGATTTCGATCTCGATATTCATGTCTCCAGATTTTTCGAAGGTCAACGTGAGCGGTAGCACGGCGCCTACTTCGAAATCCTCTAATTTGTCGATGCACATGATGTGCAAGCCACCCATCTTGAGTTCAGCCTCACCTCCAGCAGGGATCTCGATTGAGCCTCCGACTACAGGTCGCATCCCCATCGCCCCCTCTTCAGTCTTGTAGGATTCGTGCAGCTCCACGACGCCACAGGCCGATGATTCTCCAGCGCTCAATTTGTCGGCTACGCTGCCTTCGTTTTTAATCAACATATAGAATGCGCCTGCGGTGGCCACTTTGGGAGATGGGCGTCCCCAGGCACCCTCGATACGGATATCTGGTCCCTCTGCTTGCGATTGGCAGGCAGCCAACCCAAGGCTGATGAGCAATAGAATGCTCAAGGTGATGATGATTTCTTTTTTCATTGATGGTTCTCCTATTTAATTCATGATGTATTCCAGGTCTTCCGCGATCTCTTCAGCGGGTGCGCCAAAGGGGAAGACCAGTTTGAGATGGCCCTCTTCGTCGATGACCATCACCGTTGCTGTGTGATCGACCAAATAGCCAGTAGCCTCTGTGCCTTCGTGCTTTTCGTAAAACACGCCATATAGGGTGGCAATTTGGGCAATCTCCTCTTCGGTTCCGGTTGCCCCCAGGAAACTGGGATGGAAGTGGGTAACATAATCTCGCAGCATCTCTGGTGTGTCCCGCCCAGGGTCTACAGAAATCATGATCAGTTGGACATCATCGGCTTTTCTGCCTAGTTTATCCATGGCCCCTGAGACTTCTGCCAGCGTAGCTGGGCAGACGTCGGGGCAGAAAGTGTAGCCAAAATAGAGCAGCACAATTTTGCCTTCAAGATCTTCTAGGCTGATCGGGCCGCTAGCTGTCTGCAATTCGAAACCTGGGGCTTTATCCGGCGATTGCAGCAATGTGCCGTAGAATGTGTGAGGCGTTAACCTTGGCAGGGCTATGAAAGCCACAATTGCCAAACCTGCCACCAAACCTATGATAAAGACCCAACGAATATTCTTAGTCATCAAATAATCCTTTTCTTCTCTGAAGCATTCTTTATGGCGTGTAGCACAGGAAGTAGTGGGCCGCTTCGTAGGCCAGGCTGGCTGCTCCCTGGCTGTTCTGGACCTCTTCTGCTAGCACGCCGATATGGCGCAATATGCGTTCGGTGTCTGGGACTTGGGTCTGATAGCGGTATTCACCGCGCACGATGCCCCATCCATCTACCAGGACGAACTTGGGGTCGAACGCAAACGTGCCATCATCCTTTTGGTTGTAGTAGGCTTCGAAGCCGCCTCCGATGATGGCCTTGAGTATGGTTTGATCGGAGGTGGTAGCAAACTTCCATTGGGTTGTATCAGCCCCAAGTGAGTCTGCAAACGTACGCAAAACTTCTGGGGTGTCATAGTCGGGATCGAAGGAGATCGTCACAAAACTTGTGGATACCCCGCCTAATTCAAGTTCATCCAGCCGTGATTGGATTTCTTGCATCGTTTGGTTGAGATTGCCGCAAGGTTCTGGGCAGCGCGTGTAGGTAAAATTGTAGATCACAAATTGACCGCGCAGGTCTTCATTGGTCAAGCGCTGTCCATCTTGATCTCTCAACGAGAACCCTGGTGCTAATCGAATGCGCGGCACAACTTGCACGGGTTGAAAAACCTTGAAAGCCAGGGCTGCCAGGACGAGCAGACCAATTACCCCATAAAGTCCGTAAAGCAAGCCTTTTTTCATGACCGCGCATCCCTGTTAATACTGGAAGTCAGCACGTTAACCAGATCGGGTACGCTGGCATCGAAGATTTCGATGCGGTCGTGAACGATAATGCGGTTTTCGGCAGGGGTGAGATAGATTACTTTCAGAGGATGTTGGATCGAACCGAGTAGAGGATTGAGTTCGGCTTCGACCAATTCCTGGTTTTGGTGATCCATGATGATCACATCAGGGGCAGCACGGACAATTAGTTCTTTAGCAATTTCCCACGTGTCTGCTGTACCAATGACTTCGATTTCCGGTTGTTCAGCTAACAACTGGATCACGACATCTTGCAGCAGACTCATACCAATGAAAAATATCCGTTTAGATTCGCTCATGCTGATTTCAGTATAGCGAATCTAAAGGTAGGTGTCCTGGCCCAATTGGCTGAATTACATACCAGAAAATATCCCCCATTTGGGGGATATTTTGCTTTTTTATGAGACTTTAGGGGGAGCACCCCCGAGAATTCGAGTTTTCAGTCCCCTTTGAGCAAGCCGTGGCGAATTGCCCAGGCCGCGGCTTCGACGCGCCCGTTGAGATTGAGTTTTTCGAGCACATTACTCAAATGCGATTTCACGGTGTGGGGCGAGATGTTGAGCTTATCCCCGATCTCTTTGTTGCTCATCCCGCGTACCACCAATCGGAGAACATCGCGTTCTCGCGAGGTGAGTTCGTGATGGTCGTTCGGATCTTCATAATTACTGTGGGAGGGGAATCCTTGCGTGAGGGCTGAATACTCAGTGAGCAACTTGGCTGTCATGGCCGGATTTAGAATCGCTTCGCCAGCCTGGACACGATGAATGCTATCAAGCAATTCTTGGCTGGTGGTATCTTTGAGCAAATATCCTCGCGCGCCGTATTGCAGCGCTGCAAAAAGATCTGCATCGGTATCCGACACTGAGAGCATGATGATTTGAATCTCTGGGTGTACCTCGCTGATCTGCCGGGTGGCTTCGATGCCATTAACCTCCGGCATGTGCACATCCATCAGGATGACATCCGGCCTGTGCTCTTCGGCCAGGGCGATAGCCTGCTCGCCGTTTTCAGCCAGACCAGCTAAGGTGATCCCGGGAGCATTTCTCAGAATTCGAGCGATGCCTTCCCGAAACAGGTTATGGTCATCTGCAAGTAGAACCTTGATCATGATTCTTTGGGAATGGTGATTGTGAGGTGAGTGCCCTCCCCGGGGCTGGTTGCCAGCGATAGGGTTCCGCCTATGGCTTGAGCGCGTTCTCGCATGGTTGTCAATCCATAGCTGCGGTGTTCGCGCTCACCGTGATCGGTTGGGGGAAAACCAATGCCATCATCGGTAATGCTCAACTCCAGAGCGCGCGATGTTGATGTGAGATTCACAGTTGCCAGGCTGGCCCGAGCATGCTTGCGGATATTGGTGAGTGCTTCCTGGACGATGCGAAGAAGTTGTAAGGCGATTTCGGGTTCGATGGCGATTTCAGCAGGGTGGACATGATAGTGGATTTCGATGCCGGTTTGGCGGACGAACTCACGCGTGTAATTTGCAAGCTGTGCGCTGAGCTCCGCGGGTTCGTCAAGATTCATACGTAAACCGTCGATGGCTTCGCGTACATCGACATACGCTGCGCGAATACTCTTGCGCAGCGCTTGGACTTCGTCTTTGGCACTGGTGTTTTGCTTTTCTTCGATCAGGCTTTCCACCAGTTCTGCTTGAAGATTAAGGAATCCCAAAGTTTGTGCCAGGCCATCGTGGAACTCTCGCGAAAGGCGGTGGCGCTCTTCGAGAACCGCCATCTGGCTGAGTTGTTCGTAAAGTTGGGCATTGCGGATCGCTAAAGCGATCTGATGGGCAACAGCGGAAAGTAATTCTAGATGACGTTCGTTGATGGCCTGTGGACGCCGGCTGCCCAAGAATAATGTTCCCACGATCTTCCCTTCGGTTATAAGTGGGGAGGCGGCTGCAGACTGGATTGAATGGTTTGGTGAATGAATTTCTGTTTGAAAAACTGGGAGATTGTTTTGATGCGCTTCTTGGGATAATCGCAATCCTAGGCAAAAACGAACGTCTGAAAGAGAGTCTCCCAATTCGTGTTGTGCCAAACAGGTCCAAGCTTGAGTAACATCATCAAAGAGGAAGAGCGCCCCAGCTTGGGCATCCCAGCCCGAAACTGCGATATCGAGGACTTGTCTGCATAGATCTTCTAGCGTGCCTGGTGTGGTCAGTGGATCCGTAGAAATCGCCCTGTCTAGGGATTGCAACGTGCTGATACGTTGGGTGCGGATGCGTAAGTTTTCCAGTGCACCCGAGATCACCGCGCAGAGGATATTCAATAGTCGAATGTGATCTTCTGAAGGACCTTCGACGGTGGGAAAATAGGCTGTGATCACACTGGTACGTTCTTTCTCTAGGGTGACCGGCAGGCATACCAGTGAGGCGATTCCATCTTCTTGCGCCATCGGGAGCAGACCTTCGAAGAGAGGGCAATCCTGATCGGCTCTGGCATGCAATGTGTTGCAATTACGGCAGCGTTCAGCGTTGATGCCAATTTCGATGCGTTCCCGCAATGCTGAAAGGTACGTATCACTAAGCCCCCAGGCCATCTCCAGATTTAGCCGGTCTGAATTCTCATCGAAAGTGACGATAGTAGATGCCTGAGCCTCCGTGAGTTGGATGGGTGCGCGCGTTGCAAGCTCTAAGATATCGTGCTGGTTGTCGGCCGCAGCAACCTGTTCACCAAGATTATTGAGATTGAGTAGTTGTAGGTGGCGCTCTTCCAGTTCGTCATAGGCTTTTTGAAGTTGTTTTTCAGCCTGGAAGCGCCGATAGGCTGCCTTGGAGATCCAGGTAAGTCCCAACCAGGCTACTAAACTCCCCGTGAGACTGTAAATAAACACCTCTATCCATACCTGCCAGACCCCAATGACGGATCCAGTGGTATAGCTGACGACCAAGCTGTGTAAGAATGCTAAAAAAAATACCCCTGGAAACACCAACCACCTAATCCCTTGTAGGTTGATGTATAACTCTTGTGACCAAATTTTAGACGCAGTTTCCCTAATTCTGTCTATCGACATAATTTGCAAGGACTAGGTACAATACAGTTTTAGAATAAGACTAATGTTATCACAAATGGTGGCGCATTCGTCAGGACGTCTCTATTCCTCTGCCAACTTTTAATGCGATTTCCAAGAGAACTGTTTTTATTTTATCTCCCCCTAATGTAAGAGTGTTACCCTAAATCACGTCAAACCCGGCACCATAGAAAATCACTTGAGTAAACATTATGAATGCGAAAAAACATCCTCGTATTGCATCACCCTTCTCCCGTAGAGAGTTTCTAAAGCTATCAGCTGCCAGCCTTGGTGGTTTGGCTTTGAAACCCTGGCGGAGGTTATTTCAACTGCAGGATTTCCCCCAGGCTGAAAGGTTAGGGCGGGTTTGTTTTGGCCGCATCGATGTCAAGTCGCAGCCCGATTACGATAGTCAGACTGTGAGCGTTTTATACGAGGATGCCGTAGTGCCCTGGTTGCAAGAGGTTTCCGGACGTTGGCCGTACCGCAACAATCAGCGCTGGGTCGAAACTCCCGAAGGATATATCTGGTGCCCTTATTTGCAGCCGGTCAAAAATGAACCGACCGCACCGGTAGAATTCTTGCCGCAGATGGGCGATCAAGCCGGGTTGTGGGCTGAAGTTTGCGTCCCCTACGTTGATGCCATTATTGCCAATGGTCCACCGCGTTCAGCCTGGTGGCAGTATCGTCAAGAGATCAGTCAGCCCTTTCGCTTCTACTATAGCCAGGTGCTATGGATCGACCAGATGAAGACTGAAAGCGATGGCAGCGTTTGGTACCGGGTCAACGAGCGTTATGGGAATCCAGGAGATATCTTTTGGTGCCCGGCGGCTGCCTTCCGGCCACTAACTTCCGAGGAGCTCTCACCGATCAGCCCTGAGGTCGAAGATAAGCGCATCGAGGTCGATATCAACTGGCAGACTCAAACCGTATCATGCTATGAAGGCAATTCTGAAGTCTATTTTGCCCGCATTTCTTCGGGGAAAGCGGAAGGTGCTACGCCGTTGACCCCCGCAGTCTCCCCCGGTTTCATGATCTGGCGTAAACTATTTTCCCTGCACATGGGTGGCAACACGGCTGCAGGCAGCTGGGATGTGCCGGCTGTAGGCTGGACATCGCTCTTCCACGGAGATGGCGTCGCCATTCATTCCACATATTGGCACAATAATTATGGTGAACCCATGTCGCATGGCTGTATCAACGCTCGCCCAGAAGATGCCAAATGGATCTTCCGCTGGGCCAACCCAGTAGTCTCCTTCGAGACTGGCGATTTCACAGTTTTTGGTGAAGGCGGTACGCGAGTGATTGTCAACGAGTGGTAAGAATTTTCAACATTCAAGGTGTGGGTTGGGTACTCCCTAGCCACTTTTTATGAATTAAACTTCATTGAAGATAATAGCAAAGGAATAATAAAAGGATTAGTATGGACGCATCAAATATTGGCCTCGGCCTCGCATTTTTGGCAGGCTTGGCTTCGTTTTTATCCCCGTGTGTGTTTTCCCTGGTTCCAGCCTATATTGGCTACCTGGGAGGACGCTCGGTGGCCTCTGCGGAAAGCGGAGAAACGAATCGTTGGTTGACCTTTAGCCATGGGTTGGCCTTCGTCCTGGGGTTCAGCGTGGTATTCATTCTCTTGGGTGTTGCCACCTCCGCACTAGGAGGTTTGTTGTACGATCTGCGCACCTGGCTAGCAAAAATTGGCGGTGTCGTCGTGGTCATTTTCGGTTTGCACATGACCCATATCATCCGCATCCCCTTTTTGGAATATGACCTGCGCCCTCAGAGCCAACCCGACCGCCAGCGTGGTTATCTCTCTTCCGCACTGATGGGCGTTTTCTTCTCAGCAGGTTGGTCTCCTTGTGTGGGTCCAGTTTTGGGCGCCATCCTGACGCTCTCCCTTAGCGGCGGTTCGGTGTCTCAAGGCGCCGGTTTGCTGACCTCCTACTCAGCCGGCCTGGCAATCCCCTTTTTGATTGCAGCGTTGGGCGTCGGTTGGGTGACCGCTGTTTTGCGTCGCTATGGCAAGGTGATGCGCTACACGGAGATGGCCATGGGCGTGTTGCTGATCGTCGTAGGCGTGATGCTGTTCTTAGGGACCTTCGAACAACTGGCCCGCTTTGGTGTATTCGTCGATTTCGGTCTCTAGAGAGTCTCAAATGCGCCGATTCGCAGCCTTGATTACCGGCATCATCGCCGGGGTAGGGATTGGGTTGTTGGTGATTGGATTCCTGCGCAAGGAAGAATCACCGAACATCAGTGAAGCGCTCAACGAAGCAAGGTCTGCTGACGCCCTGGCATTGGACGCTCCTGCTCCTAGCTTTGAGTTGGAATCTCTCTCTGGAGAGTTAGTTCGCCTCGAAGATTTCCGTGGTCAACACATACTGTTGAATTTCTGGGCCACCTGGTGCGGTCCTTGTCGCCTGGAGATGCCCGCCTTCCAAGATCGCTTCAAAGAGCATGGTGGAGATCTTCAAATCGTTGCGGTCAACTTCGATGAACCCCAGCATGAGGTCCAGAATTTTGTTGATGAACTCGGCCTTACTTTCGAGATCCTCCTGGATCCTGGAGCAGAGATTCAACGTTTATACCAGGTGCGAGGTTATCCTACTTCATATTTTGTCGATGCCGAGGGTGTTATTCGGGTGATCCATATCGGTTTGATGACCGAGGGGCAGTTGGACGATTACCTGACAGAGTTAGGGTTGAACGAATAAATGTTTGCCAAAATTCTTGATGTTCACATGGTAACCAAGGAGCAATCATTTGCTAAAAGTAACCTTGTTCGGTAGAAAAGTCTGTCATTTATGCGATGAGGCAGAGGCAGCTTTAGCTTCGCTTCAAGATCGCTTTCCTCACGAGTTGGTGATCATCGATATCGATGGCAGCCCAGAACTAGAGGCAGCCTACGGCATCGATATCCCTGTTGTAGAAGTTGGCCCCTATACTCTCAAGGCCCCGTTCGAGGTACGAGAATTAGAGATGACCCTGGGGGCAGCCAGTGATCGCGCCAGCCAATTGCATCAGGTTGACGATGCAAGATTTAAAAAACGAAAACAACGCGGACAAAAGATTTCCGGTGCGGATCGTTTCGCCTTTTGGTTCTCCCGGCGTTATATGTTGGTGTTTAACCTATTCGTTCTGATCTACGTTGGTTTACCTGTCTTAGCCCCAGTTTTCCAGCAGGCAGGCATGATTGCTCCCGCTCGCGTTATCTATTGGGCTTACGGAGGATTGTGCCACCAGCTTTCTTATCGTTCTTTCTTCATCTTTGGAGACCAGCCCGTCTATCCACGCGCCGCCGCGGAGATCGAAGGCATCCAAACCTTCAATCAGGCCACAGGTCTCGACGAAAATTCGATTATCCCTGCCAGGGAATTTCTGGGAAATGACCAGGTCGGCTATAAGATCGGTCTTTGCCAGCGCGATTTGGCCATTTATGGTGCCATACTGCTTTTCGGAGTGATGTTCGTTCTGACAGGGAAACGCATCAAGTCGCTGCCTTGGTGGGTGTGGATCTTGCTAGGGATATTCCCCATAGGGCTGGATGGCGGCTCCCAGTTGGTAGGGATGTTCGTTTCTGCTTTCGATGGGTCATTTTGGGACCTTCTGGCGCAACTCTTCCCCCCGCGTGAAAGCACACCCTTTCTGCGAGTTCTGACCGGGTTCTTGTTCGGATTCACCACAGCCTGGTTTGGATATCCGATGGTCGAAGAAACCATGGTCGAAACGCGATTGATGCTTACAAAGAAGTTTGCCCATATAAAGAACGTTGAACGTTCCAACGTTTAACATTCAACGTTACTATGCCTTTTCACCAAGTCAAATCGATTCGCTATTACACATTTGATATTTTCGACTCAACTGCCCTGACGCATGCGGTTTTCACCCGTCAAGGTGGTTTGAGTCCCAAACCCTGGGAGTCGCTCAACGTTGGGGCTAGCGCCATGGTGTTGGACGATCACCAACGAGTTCGAAACAACCGCATTCGGGCTTTCCAAGCCCTGGGGCGGGATCCTGATTCGATGTACGATGTCTGGCAGGTGCACAGCGCGGATGTGGTTTGCGCGGATCATCCTCGTCCGGACGATGTGCCGCATGTTAAAGCAGATGCCATTTTGACTGATAATCCTGCTGTAACTTTATTCATGCGCTTTGCCGATTGCGTACCGATCTTGCTCCATGATCCTGTGCGGCGAGTTGTCGGAGTTGTGCACGCTGGCTGGCAAGGCACAGTGCGTAAGACACTCAGCACAACCCTCGAAGCCATGCTTGACCGATATCAGTGTCAGCCAGGGAATATCATAGCTGCAATTGGTCCCTCGATTGCTGCCCATCATTATCCTGTTGGGGACGAGGTGGTTTCCCAGGTTCAGAGTGTATTTGGCGAATTCACAAATTTTTTATTGCCCACGCAGGATGGCGCGGTACAATTTGACCTGTGGCGTGCCAATGAGATCTTGTTGAAGCAGGCTGGAGTGCATCAGATACAAATTTCTGGGATTTGCACGGCCTGCCACACAGAGGATTGGTTCTCACACCGGGCTGAAAAAGGACAAACAGGTCGCTTTGGAGCCCTGATTGCATTGAATGAGTAAAATCACGTGATCGCATCACTTACAGAGACCATTCGGAACAACTACAAGTCAGTGCTGGAAAAGATTTCGGCTGCAGCAGACTCAGTGGGCCGAAGTGCTGCTGATATCAAGCTGATCGTTGTCACCAAGGGACACTCTGTTGAAGTGACCCAGGCTGCCATCGAAGCAGGTGCAGAATATCTGGGCGAAAATTACGTCCAAGAGGCGTTGGCCAAAATGGTTGCATTACCGGACGCGGAAGTCGAATGGCATATGATCGGCCACGTCCAGAGTCGCAAGGCGCGAGATGTTGTAGAGAATTTCGCTTGGCTACACTCCCTTGACCGCCTCAAACTAGCCCGTCGATGCGACCAGTTTGCCGCCCAAGCCGGTGTACGTATCCCAGTCCTGTTGGAATGCAATGTCAGTCGGGAAGCCTCGAAACATGGCTGGTCGGCTTGGGATGAGATGCGATGGCCCCAGTTTGCCGAGGAGTTAGCCCCCGTTTTCGAGTTGGACCATTTGGAAGTGCGCGGCTTGATGACCATGCCGCCATTCTTCCCAGATCCTGAAGATGCCCGGCCATATTTCGAGAAGCTCCGCCGGTTACGTGATTATTTGAAAGAAACCTTTCCTCACGTTGACTGGAAAGACCTCTCGATGGGCATGAGTAATGATTTCGAAGTTGCTATTCAGGAAGGTGCGACCATCATTCGTATTGGAACTGCCATTGTAGGTGCACGAACTTACGGTAGAATAGAGTGATAAAGAAATTGAGTCTCTAAGAATTGTGATGTTATCCCCCAGATTTAGGGGTGATTGGGGAGCGAAGCTCCCTAACCACCCCTAAATCTGGACAGACACTCAACGTTTCACAGAGACCCAAAAATCTCGTTTAGGAGTAACCGTTTGATAATTTTTCTCATCCAGCTTGTAGACATTATTGTTCGGTTGTTTGTTTTACTCATCCTTGTTCATGTTGTACTATCCTATTTCATGGACCCCTTCCATCCGGTGCGCCGTCAGGTTGATCGCATTGTAGAACCCATGTTGATGCCCATCCGCCGGGTGATTCCCCTCGTAGGGATGATCGATTTTAGCCCACTCGTATTGCTGATTTTGGTCCAAATCGTTGGTATGATAGTAACAAGTATTTTGCGATCATTTTTTTAGGTTTATCTGATCATAGGAGTTGTGATGGCTTCTCAAGAATTTCACTTACATGACGGAAGAAGAGGATCAGCCTTGGGAATACGGGTGACCCCGCGGGCCGCGAGAAATGAGATCGCAGAAATTTTGCATGATGGCACGATCCGCATCCGTTTGAAAGCAGCCCCCAAAGAGACAGAAATAAACCAGACATTGTCGGAATTCCTGTCAGTGATTCTTGGCGTTTCTAAAGATCGCATCGAAGTCGTGGCTGGCCAGCGAGGACGAGATAAATTAGTTTCTGTACTGGATATGGACGCTCCCACAGCCCAGCAAAAGATCATTCAGAATTTGACTTAAATTCGCCCCCAAAATAACAAATAGCGGGACGTGCAACGTCCCGCTATTTGTTATTTTGGGCTTTAGCCTATTCCAAACTGCTTCGGCGAGGGGATCTCATTGCCGTTTGCAGCTAGTTGCCAGATGGTGTTGTAAGCAATTTCTCGCAGTTCGATATCACTCCCAAAATACTGGTTGAAGATCCCAGGAAAGATCTCGGCAATATCCCGACGCTGAATTTCGAATAGAGCAGCCATTTGCTGCTCCTCTGTGCCAAGCTCGAGCACCTGTGTCAACATCTGCCGAGCTGGTTCTCCAGGGCTGACGCCTACGCCGCGCTCAGCTGCAAAAGAGATTAGCCATGGAAGATCAGCCAACGGAATTTGTGTTTGGGGAATGTGCATATCAGGGCGGTTATAGTCTTCTACGGCCTGCGCGGCAGCGTTCTTGACTACCCATTGAGCATCCTCTATTTGGAGCTCCTCCAAGATTTGGATGGCCCAATCTTCATGGATGCGCCGCAAACCGCTGATGGCTGCTCGCCTCACGAGCAGGTCATCGATGGTTGTGGCTTCGCGCAAAGTCGGGTAGCCCTCTTCAGGATGGTTGGCGAAGGCTTCAGCAGCGGCATGACGTAGATCTTCACTCCCTTGAAGCAGCGCGCTGGCAATCGCCTCAAGTGCAGGCTGTGTGCCGATATTGACCAGTGCCAGACAAGCCGCCCGGCTGGCAGATGGCTGGTCATCGAGCTGTTGAATCAACTGCTCGACAGCCTGCGTATCTCGATGGTAGCCGCTGCCTAAGGCTGCTAGCTGGCGGACGTGCACATTGGAAGATTTGAGCAGGTGCCTAAAAAGGGCGGATATATCTGCATCATGAGTGCTGGCGAGTGAGGTCAGAAGGCGCGCGCGTGCCCCTAGGGGCAGGGCTTCGTCATTGAGAAAAGTAGAAAGCTTGCTCAAGATCAGCTTACGCCATGAGGAAGCGAGCGGAATATTAGGCAGCCATTCTGATACGAAAATTGCGCCTCGATACAATGGATCGTCGGTTTGTGCGAGTAATTGGCCGGCCTGTTCGCTGAGATCGCGTTGCGAGGCAATGAAGTGGATGGTCAAGTCCCTGAGCAGCCAGGGGGGCTGCGAATACAAATTTTCGTTGAGCGCAGTTGAGAGCGCTAACCCGGCCATGTGCCCGGGTATCAGGCTATGTGCAAAGCCTAATCGTTCGTGGGTGTGCTTGATCAGCAGACCGCATTCCTCAAGATCGGGCAAGATGCGTTGAACAGTGATCTCGCCACTGAATTCTCCATCTTCGCTATGAGCGTATTCATCGCTAATTCCCTCGGGGTCGATTTCAGCGAGCCATTGATTGGCCTGGCTATTGGTAAAGCTGAGTTGTCGCGCGAAGACCGCCTGGGTGGATAAGCGCTCCAGCGCAGCCTCAGCCTTGGAAATCCCAACGGTCATGCGACGGATATAGGCTATCAGCGAGTCAGAAAGATTGGGACCGTGCACATCTCCGGCGTACGCCGCCCAAACATGAAGTGTGAACTCGAATGGGGTGACGGCCGAAGTCCGGTTCAACAACCAGCCGTTTAGCAACAGCGGGTGTACATATCTGTCGTCTTCTGGTGAGTCGTCATCAATATAGCGGAACCACAATCCTCCCCACTGCTGCACAAATTGGGCCTGTTGTCGGGGTCCCCAGATCGCCATCGGGAGCGGTACAACGCCCAAATCAGTTAGACCACCAGTGAGCTTGGGGTTTGCAGCCATCACTACTTTGGTCAGTGGATAATCGCGCAATATGGATTTCAAATAATCGACCACATTTGCCAACGAGTTGGCGTCCATTTCGTCGAGCCCATCCAACAGCAGCGCGACCCGACCCGTTTCAAACGTGGTGCGTAAGAAATTGGGTAAACGTGCCGCACTCAATGCGGATCCCTGGTGAGATACGGCCTGGATTACGGCGTCGAGCGTTTCGTCGCTGATAGCGGGCAGCTTGAGGTCAGCAGCGTGGATCAGCACCGGAACGAAATCCTTTAATTGTTCGTTTTCTCGCCGGGCCAGCTCACAGGCGAAGTGGGCAAGTGCTACAGATTTTCCGCTTCCCGGTGGTCCAACAAGCGCAATATGGGTCCCGCCTTGAAAAGCATCTGCCAGTGAAATTGTATGCGCACCGTATGCAGATGCCAATTCAGGTCGATCGGGCATATAGGGGATGGTACGGGTGATGATATCCTCGTAGGGGGGCTCCTTACCCGGTTCTGTGAATACAGGCTGCGTCAGCAATTGTGGCGGGATGATGATTTCGTCAAGAGCGAAGAGGCTGGAAGCCAAGTGATTGCCCTGGGCATGTTCGATTGTGGCTACCCGGTGTCGCGCAGCGATATTTGATTGAAGACCCTGTTTGGTGGATCGAAGAGATTCTTTGATGGCAATGAACGATCTCTTTAGAAAAGGGCGGAGTGCAAGGAATAGCCACCAAAATATCGTAGCTGCCGCGAAGCCAATCCAAAAAGAAAGCCTCTCGAAATTTAGGGATCGTAATAAATTGATCATACGCTACTCAGCATATAAGATGCGCTCGCAGGTATCGCAGAGTGTGATCTTGCTGGGCGAACGAGCCTGTTGATAGAATGCAGATGCCAGGGTCGATCCACAGGCACCGCAGGTTCGATCTTGAACTTTGGCAACTGCAACCCCAGCTCTTTTTGGTCTTATATCTTCATATAACCGCAGGTCTTCTGCTTCGACAAGGTTGGCTTGCTCTTGACGCTGGATTTCGAGGCTAGCCAACAGACCATCGATTTCTGATTTCTCTTTTAGCAAACTCGCATTTCTACTTTCAGCATCAGCCAAGGCTTGGTCGAGTTGCTCCTGCGCAATATTGAGATTATCCTCAGCTTCATCGACAACCAGCATGGCTTCCAACTGGCGTTCTTCTAACACATCCAAGTAGCGTTTCAATGCCGCGACTTCATCCTGGATATCTTCTAATTCCTTGGGGTTAGTGATGGTCCCGCTATAGAGCCTTTTATCGGAGTCCTCGATCTTGGCGCGTTGGTCTTGAACGATAGCCCGATCGCTACGCAGCTGCTTTTGGGCTTCATTCAATTGACTTTGTGCGCTATCAGTTTGGGCTCTGGCGCTTTTTACGATCTGGTCGTCTTCGAGGATGGTTTGGATTTCTCGTATGCGGCGATGGTGACCGTCGAGCTGGCTGTCAATGCGTTGTAAGTGGTAGAGATTTTCTGATCGGCCCATGTGAGTGATTATTTAACGAATTAGATCTGTGCAAGATCTCTAGGAATTATCGGGGTCATCTCCGATTTTTTGGAAACTGGCATGTCGATTCCTAAAGAGTTGATGGTATTGCTGCTCTGAGATCCCTTTTCAGGTCGCCAGAGCAGAGTTATCGAGCAGTCTATTTGATTATAGATGTGGTTGTCCTGGAAAGCAAGGGAGTTAGGATAAAATAGGCATATGCAAATCCAAAAAGGCAGTTGGTTTCCGGTACTCATTGGCATGGCTGTCCTGATCCTGGTTACAGTTCCCTTTATCTATGCCTGGAGCGTTGGTGGAGCTGAGTATGTATTCGGGGGCTTCCTGCTCAATCCATTGGATGGAAATACATATTTAGCCAAGATGTACCAGGGTTGGGAGGGAAACTGGCGTAATCAAATGGCCTTCAGCGCGGACCCTGGAGAGGGTGCCTATATCAATTTGTATTATCTCTTCCTTGGGCATCTGGCGCGCATTGTGGACCTGCCTTTGATCATTGTCTATCACTGCGCCAGGCTGCTGGGAACTGCGCTCATGCTAGGGATGCTTTGGCGATTTTACAGGACGCTGCTTCCTGCGAGACGAACCCAGCGCCTGGCCTATGCCCTGGCTGCCCTTGGCTCAGGAATGGGTTGGATTATGATCCCTTTTGGCCAGATCACCTCTGACCTTTGGGTTGGAGAGATCTACCCCTTTCTTTCGGCGTTCACCAATCCTCATTTTCCACTAGGGCTGACCCTGGCATTGTGGCTGATCTTGCCTCGAGAAAATAGTTTGAGAGGCTGGCGTGTGGTCAGTCAAATTTTGCTATCCCTGCTGATCAGCCTGGTCAGTCCCTTTGGGTTGGTGATCGTGCTCACGGTGTTGGTTGGGCGATTTATCTATCTGTTTTTTGCTCAGCGAGCTTGGAGCAATTTGCAAATTTTGCGGGATGAGTTTTTGGGGCTGCTGCTTGTTTTGATTGGTGGTGCGCCCCTAATGCTCTATTACGTATGGATTGCAACCTATGACCCCGTCATTGCGATTTGGAATGCTCAAAACCTGACTCTCTCTCCACCGCTCTGGGATCTGGCGGTTTCGTTATCCCCAGCGTTGATCTTCGCAATCGTTGGAATTTGGGCACTCATGAAGCGAGGTCCTGGTAGGCCAGATCGACATGGGGAGATTATGGTCATCTGGATGGTTCTGGGGTTGATCTTAGTATATATCCCCTTTAGTTTACAGCGCCGCTTTTTGACGGGCCTCTTTGTGCCCCTAGCAGGGTTGGCTGCCATTGGGATCGAGCACCTTAGCGCGTCGCGGCCCAAATCTTTTCATCTCTGGGTGGTGGGCGTATTCGTGTTGGTCATCCCGACCAACCTAGTGGTAGTGCTGTCGGGGTTCTACGGTGCTCGCACGCACGATGCGAATTTGTATCTTTCGAAAGAGGAGGCGCGCGCTTTAGAATGGATTACTGAGCATTCTCCGGCAGACACTTTGGTTCTTGCGAGTCCCGATATGGGTATCTTTATCCCAGCACACACCAGCCGCAGGGTGATCTATGGCCATCCGTATGAGACAATCTATGCAGATCAAGAGAAGGCCTTCGTCGAGAGATTGTATGCTGGAGATTATTCGCCAGATGAGCAGCTGAAGATATTAGTTGCGCGCGGGGTGGATACCATTTTATGCGGCCCACGCGAGCAGGCCATTTCGCCTGCCTGCGCGAATTGGGAGTTCGAAGTAGAATTTTCAGATGAGCAAGTTTTACTCTTGGCAGTAGAGAGGTAATAAGGCACAGAATTGGAAAGTGCGTTGAAGAATCGCTTCAAAGCTCAGCTCGATCTGCGTGGATTATGGCCGCTTTTGCTGCCGTTGCTTCTCTTCATCCCGGGATTGAATGGTTTTCCCTACCCTTCGGCTGAAGCACCCTTTTCGGATCTAGTCATCTCCCATTATCCCAATGCCCTGTATTTGAAGCGCGCCATTACGGAGTGGGGCGTGATCCCCCTTTGGTCACCGACCATTTTGAGCGGCTATCCTTTTGCGGCTAACCCACTCTCTGGGTTATGGTATCCCCCGGGCTGGCTGGCGTTGGTATTCCCCTTGCCCCTAGGTTTCAATCTCGCTGTCATGGTGCACCTGTTATTGGGTGGGGTGGGATTGTATCGTTTGCTGCGCATCCAAAAACTCTCTCACGAGGCGGCGATTTTCGGAGCGTTGGCGTTCGAGACGTTGCCAAAGCTGTGCGCACATTATGGTGCTGGGCATTTGACTCTGGTGTATGCCGTGTCCTGGACACCATGGCTGCTGACCTCCAGTGTCCAGCCTCGTCCTTCCTGGCAAAAATCTGGCTTGGTCCTGGCATTGATCTTCCTCGCCGACCCACGTTGGGCACCATACGCAGGCTTGCTCTGGCTGCTCTATTCGATTGCGCATAGGCATTTTGCGATAGGAATCGAATCATATTCGAATAATCCAACATCCAATATCAAATATCTATTCTCCAATCTATTGGTTGCCTTCCTCCTCTCAGCTCCCCTCGCATTTCCTCTTCTGGAATACACGCGCCTTTCCACCCGCAGTTTGCTTTCCCAAGCTGATGTGTTTGCCCACTCGCTCCCACCAGCGCGTCTGATAGGGCTCATCTTTCCTGATTTTGGGGGTTTTCATGAGTGGATGCTTTACCCCGGTGGGGTGCTGATAGCATTACTCAGCGTTGCTCTATTGGCGAGTCCATACCGGAATAAGGTTCGCTTTTGGCTGGCGGTATACCTGATTTCCATGTTGTACGCTTTGGGGTCGAATATGCCATTATTGCCAGCGTTAGCCCAGATCCCCGGCTTTGACTTGCTGCGCGTCCCCCCACGGGCGCTGTTCCTGACAGGTCTCGCAGGCGCGGTGCTTGCGTCCTATGGCTTGGAGACCGTCATCGGGAAATCCCGAAATCGAGAAAGGCAGCTCACGTTGACCTTGACCGGGTTGGCGGCGTTTGTGTTGGCCTTCGCGCTCGGCGTAGGCGTGTTGACTGGCGTTTGGGCACGGGAATTTCTTTGGGGTGCCGGCGCGATTTTATTGGCATCCCTGTGGGTGTTGATCGGACTCAAAGGGCAAATCCCACGCCAAACCTGGTTGGTGATCCTGTTTGGGATGGCGCTGCTGGATTGGGGCGCAATCTATGCCTCGGTGTTGACCTTCAGACCAATCGAGTCAGTTGAAGCGCAGGCAGTAAAAGTTGGGCGGTTCTTGGCAGAGCAGCCAGGAGATTTTCGAGTGTATTCTCCGTCCTACAGCATTCCGCAGGATGTGGCCGCGCTGTATGGCTTGGAGATGGCCGATGGCGTGGATCCCCTCCAGTTGAGCATCTACGTTGAATATATGAATGCGGCTACTGGCGTGCCGCGTACGGGTTATGGAGTCACACTGCCGCCCTTCGCCAATGGAGATCCCAACTCGGACAATGCTACCTTCTTGCCTGACGCGGCTGCGTTGGGATTGCTCAACGTGGATTATGTGGTCGCAGAATTCGATTTGCCTGCCGAAGGGTTGGCGTTGCTTGAGCGGTTTGGAGAAATCAGGGTATATGAGAATACCGCTGCATTGCCGAGAGCCTGGATCCAACCCAATGCTGTTGATGTCGGTAAAGAATATACTCCGGTTGAGATCTTGGAGTGGAAACCCAATCAGATCATTCTTCGAGCAGAGGGCCCAGGATTGCTGGTGCTTTCTGAGATCGCCTATCAAGGGTGGCAAGCTAAAGTTGATGATCAGACAATTGAAATGCAGGAACCATTGGGGTTGTTACGCGCTGTGGAATTGTCACCCGGCGAGCATATTGTGAAATTCACATTTCGCCCCCTGGGCGTTTTCCTGGGTTTGGGATGTTTTTCCGTGGGAGTGTTGCTTTTCGTCTGGGTTGGTAGGAGGAGAGAGAACGCATGACCAGCTCCGTTGGCGGTCAGTTGTTAGCGGTTAAAAGTAGACGTTATCCTCAGTGGTTGTGGATCTTCGCAATTGTGGTGATGCTGCTAACCAGCCTCCCATACCTGCTCGGTTATGCCTTCGAGGGAGATGATTGGCGCTTTACCGGCTTCTTCTTCGGTGTCGAGGATGGCAACAGTTACATGGCCAAGATGCTGCGCGGTGCCGACGGTGACTGGCTTTTCCGCACACCTTATACGGCCAGGCCACAGGATGGTGTAGTGGCATTTGCGCCTTATCTGTTGCTGGGCAAACTGACCTCGCCGCCTGCGCAGCACGAGCAATTGGTGGCCTTATTCCATCTATGGCGCATCCTTGGGGGAGTGCTGTACATTCTGGCCTGTTATGATTTCCTAGCGCTCTTCATCAAAGGCGAGCGCTGGCGAGTCTGGGGTGTTGCCCTGGCAGCCTTGGGTGGGGGGTTGGGTTGGTTTTTGATCTTGTTGGGAAAAGAATCTTGGCTGGGGTCGTTGCCGTTGGATATGTACTCCCCCGAGACCTTTGGCTTTCTGTCCATCTATGGACTGCCTCATCTGGCTGTGGCGCGCGCTTTGTTATTGTGGGGATTGCGAGTATATCTTGAACCTGAGTTTTCTGTTTGGAATAATCGTTCAGGTTTGTTCATTGGATTATTGTGGCTGGTTATGGGCTTGATGCAGCCCCTGGCCGTTGTGCTGGCCTGGGCGATCCTTGGCTCGCACTGGGGCGTGCTACTCATTCAACGAATCTGGTGGAGGTGGAAGTATCGTCAGGTGGAGTGGGATAGCTGGTGGAATTGGTTCAGGAGATGGCTCTGGATCGTAATTGTCACATCACCGCTCGTGGTCTACACGGTTTTGGCGTTCAACACCGACCCAGTGCTCCGCCAGTGGACTGCTCAAAATTTGATCCTTTCGCCCCACCCAGTGCATTACCTGGCGGCATATGGGCTGCTGATTCCATTTGGAATTCTAGGGGTAATTTATCTTTTGCGGGAAAAACGGGATGCAAATTGGTTGCCGGTCGCCTGGAGTCTGGCTCTGCCCATTCTGGTCTATGCCCCCTACCCTCTGCAGCGCCGCTTGGCGGAAGGCTTTTGGGTAGCCCTGATCGCCTTGGCGTTGGTGTTCTTCGATCGGTCTGAACGCGTCAACTTTAAAATCCAATGGGTTTTAGGCTTGACCTTCCCGACAACGCTATTGCTGCTCGCCGGGGGAATCAATGCTGTTAGCACACCCCAAGTGCCTATATTTCGCCCTGAAGAGGAAGTATCGGCGCTCTTGTTCTTGGATCAAATTACGAATGATAGCGAAGACTCGCGTATCGTTGTCCTTGCTTCTTATGAAACTGGCAACGCCTTGCCGGCCTGGACGCCAGCTTTCGTCGTTATCGGTCACGGTCCAGAGAGCGTTGGCCTAGCAGAACTCAGACCTCGTGTTGAGAATTTCTTCGCCGCACAGACATCCAACGTTGAACGCATAGAATTGCTCCGTCAATTCGAGGTCGATTACCTGGTCTGGGGACCCCTGGAACGTCAACTGGGAGACTGGGATCCTAGCGGCGAAGCGTATTTACGAGTGATGTATGAGCAGCAGGATTATCACATTTTCGCTGTAAACTTAACAAATCAGTTAGACAAGTAATCTCC
>CAYTKR010000065.1:0-26701 GCA_964438295.1 uncultured Anaerolineales bacterium | reverse complement strand
GTTAATCATGGAATTGGTTTGGGTATGCTGGTGATGCTGTTGATATAGTTTCTGAGAAAGAGACTAGCGATCCTGAGGCCGAAGAGGTTGCAGAAATCGCGCCAGAAGCCGTGCAGAGCAAAGTGAATTCAACTGACCCCCAAAAATCAGTATATGAAAACGGTGAAGCCCCTGTCGTGGTACCTGAGGCCGAGATGGAGCAAGAGACCGGGGAATCAGTAACAATAGATTTGGCCGAAAGCACTGAGGCCGAAAACCCTGAGGCCGAAACTCAACACGTTGAGCCAGAAACCGATATCCCAATTGAAACTCAGATAGCCCAAACCACTGGTCCATCCTTCGAAGATGAGAGTTCCGAGAATGGGGTCTCCGGGAATACTCTTCCAATAGATTCCGAGGATGCGCTGCCTGCTGAGGTTGATCTTTCGGATGCGGAGAAATCTGAATCTACGTCAATAGAATCCACTTCTAATGAGTCCGAAATTACTACTGAAGGTACAAATCAAACATCGTCAATCGACAATCCGCCATCCGCCACTGGCGTGCCAGATCCCTACTTCTTCGTCAAAGGAGATAAACACAGCTTTCTGCCCGAGGGTGGCGACTGTACGGGTGTAGACAACTGTCAGGTTTCCAGCACCCCCATCCAGGACGCGCTGGATGCCGTTTCACGTGGGCTAAATCCCGATAACAACACCATTTTCATCGAAGGCGGCACCTACACCGAAGATGTCACCATCAATAATCTGAGCGACCTAACCCTTCAGGGTGCTGCGGATGGAGATCCATCATCCCTCTCTGGTGTGCTGAGCCTTACCGACTCACAAAACATCATTTTGCGAGAATTCGTCTTCCAAGAGATCATTCATGTCAGCGACTCTGTAGACATAACTATTCGTGGCACTGAAGGGGATGATGAGATCGATGTTGCACTCGAAGGTACAGTAGACAATCTATGCGTAGTGGGAGGAGGAGGGAGCGATAGTATTACGATTCACCAGGGCGCAGAGGACAGCGATGTCTTTGTTGCGGGAGGTGACGGAGATGATGCTCTCGCGATTGACTTTGGGGGCGAGTCGCATGATCACACCGGTAAAGTGGAATATGATGGGGGGGATGATTTCGATGAACTGGAAGTGCGCAATGGCCAGTTCGATACCACCACGCATCAGGCGAATGACCCCAGTTCGGGGAAAATGCTATTTGACAACTATCAGGTTACATATGCCAATATCGAGCCGATCAGCGCGCCTAACAATAGCGCCAATGTCGTGCTGGATTTCCCCGATACGGCCGAAATCATCACAGTAACCGACGCTGGCAACGGGCAAACCAAGGTAGATTCACCCAAAGTCGAGACATTAACTTTCAATAATCCCACGAGTAGCCTGACCATCAACGCCGGAAATGTGGGGGACGATGTGATAAACCTTCAGGGGCTTGGCTCTGGTTTCTCTGCAACATTGACCATCGATGGGCAAGGCGGTAACGACACATTCAATCTAACTGGTGCGATCAACATGTCAGGGGATTTCAATGTCACCAGCGAAGTGATCAATATAAACAACAGATTCGAAACCAATCGCAGGATTACACTTTCAGCAACAGACGGCGTGACATTGAATGGCGCCACCATCGTGAACGAAAACGTGGACGCAAGCGCAATCATAATCGATGCTGATTCGGACAACAATGGCACCGGTACTTATTCACAAAGCAGCAATTCCAGCATCGATACCGTCTTCTATGGGGCACAACCTCGTCAACTCGCAAATGGCGGAGATGTCACCATCACTGCTGCAGATATTAATTTGCAAGGGGTTCTCGAGGCATTCAATCTTAAGTTGATTCCAAGCACAAGCAACGTCAATATCGGGTTCGGCGATGGAGGAAATAAAGGTTCGACTTTCAACCTGAGTACAGCAGAGTTAACCACAGATATTGATGTCAAAAGGACTTTGTCTGTTGGCTGTGCAGACACCCCATCGGCGAACTGCTCAGGTGAAATTGTAATAAATACTGTTGATCTGACCGCAGAAAATTATGCCCTCAAGCTCTGCGGGGGACCAATAAAGTTCTACGGTAAGTTGTCCTTCCGTGGCGGGGGCCTCGCCATCATCTCCAGCGATACCATCATGGACCACACCCCGCTTATAGAAGACATCACATCAGAACGTATTCAGGATTGCAGTGGGGATGATTCATCATGTAAGGAGGAGGCTTATAAGGAAGATGTTTTTGGTTTCGGACTGCAGTTAAGCAGTGCCAATGGTGTTGGTACTCAGCAGCAACCCATCCGGGTAGCAACCTGGTGGGGGGGTGAAAAATGGAAGAATACAGAAGTGAATCTCAGTGGAGGCGCATCTGCGTCAGGTGGCTTTTTCGTCCAAAACAAGGGTGCGGTCAATATCGAAAACGATTGGGGAGCATTCGGTGATGGTACCAGAAAGAAGAAAATCTTCGATAATCAACCGGAAGATACAGGCGTATTTGTTCAGGAAGGCGATATCTTCATCGGCGCCACAAGCCCGCTGCGGGTCAGCAAGGCCATCCGCATTGGCGTCGGAGGGGATATCAACCTGACGGCAGGTAATAATACTCGCCCCAATTATCCTTCAGATGATGTAGAAATCGCAGCGGTTGTGGAAGTCTGCCAAGGAGTTCAGAACTGTCAGGGTACGGTCACTGTCAATGCAGGCCAAGAAATCAGGGGAGCCAATCTTGTATCAGCACCAGGGGTAGTCCTAAACCCCTGCCTGGAAGGGGGATGTGATGCGGGTGCAGTCGCACGCCTCGGTGCAAACCGCAGAGATCCAGGCGGTGGAACAGGGAACCCGTTCGCAGCATTATTCGGTGCCTCAGGCTCAGGATTACCTGGAGGCTCTGGTATACCAATAACTGGTCCTACCCCATTTGTGCTCACGATGGCCAGTGGTGTGCCAATTTCCTTGCTGAACACTGCTTCGATTAACGGGGCAGTCAATTTGCAGCTCCCCGGGGGTGGGGGCGCGACCTTCCGCGCTGGCGTCGATGCCACGGTCACCATGGCCGCTGGCGCAGACGTCATTCTGCCTGACCAGCTTCCAGAAGGGGTCGAAGCGCTGGACACCCTGGAGATTGGCGTCGATACGGCCCTGACTCCGGAAGAACTTGGGGAGATCTTACTCTCATTTGGGTTGCCTGCCGACATCCCCATCGAAGAGCTGATCATTTTACAGTTTGTCGAGGGGCAGGGGTGGGTGGAAGTGCCCATCCAAATATCACCCGAGGGCCTGGTCGAGGGTCTGGCTGAAACAGGCGGAGTCTTCGTCCTGGCCCGGAGTAACCCAGTCGAACCTGCCCCTGCGGCTTCCCCAGAACCGGGAACCACTGAAGCCGAAACCGGCGGAAACGGCAGCGCGCAGTCGCCATTAAGCGGGAATACCAACCAGCCCGTCACCTTGGAACCCACTCAGGGCAGCCAGATCACGGTCACCGGCGGCGCGGGAGACGCTGTGACGGCTACGGCTGAAGATCCCGAAAATTTGCCTGGAGATCTACCAACCGGGTCGGCCTTTCTAAACTGCCTATCCGTTGATGTCAGCCAAGGGGGGAATGGGGTCAGTATTTTACCAAATGGGGAGGGTATCGAGGTATCCTTTGACATGCCCCAGGGGGTTGCTTCGGAAGATGTGGTCATCCTATACTGGCTGGGTGTGCTCAATGGCGGCCAGGGGGGTTGGCAGCCGTTGACTCCCGAGATCACCCCCGACGGTCGCGTGATCATCCGCACATTTTTCGGGGGGACTTTTGTCCTGGCTAATACTTCAGGATAAACCTTTTCCATATACTTTAAAATCACTTTCAAAAAACTTCCCAAGTTTTCATTTCAGGAGCATCATGGATTTTTTCAGGACAAACTTCGGAAGTCTGAGCAAACGAATTGCAAATTTCTTCTGTGAGAATGAACTTTACCGGCTTTTGGGAAATGCCGTGGAACTATCCTGATTTAGGGGTGAAGAATTTCTTTGCATGGCGTGGCAATGTTATAATGTCGCTCTCATTCAATCTGGCGATACGATTTGGGAGGTCATCCATCAACGCCATCTCCTCCACTCCCTTGTTCAACGTGCTGATGTTCTCGGTTTTTTGGGCATCGCAAATCTTTATTAGTAAGCTTGCCTTCATCAGGGGGGCGCAAGTTATCCCCTACCAGTTGACGATCACGCTCATCGGTCTTGGCGCGCTATCCATTCTCATCATGCCCAAAGCGCGCTTCGAGTTTGCCGTCTTGCTCAGAGAAAAACCCAAGACCTTCTGGAAACTCTATGCTGCAAATATGCTGCAATCTGGCGTAGGCAATATTCTGAGCATCATCGGGATTTCATTAACGGTGGCGATCAACGCTGGGTTTCTCGTCAAACTTTCAACAGTGACAACGATCCTGTTCGCCTGGCTCATCTTAGGGGAAAAACTCTCACCATTAAAAATCATCACCATGATCACCATGCTCGGGGGGGCATATCTGCTGACTACGAAAGCACAAACACTACTCCCCCAAGCCGGCGATCTTCTAATTCTGATGGCATGTTTTTGCTGGTCTTTGGGAACCGCCTTCATCGCCAAAATTCTTAAAGCGGGTGCAATCAGCCCTGACGTGATCACGTACCAGAAACCCCTGGCTGGTCTGCCGATATTCTTAGGGTTGGCAGGCATCCTTGGGTTATTTCCCAACCTGTTCAGCGAATTTGATAGTGCGCTGTCATGTTGCACATTCTCCCCTGAATTCCTTCCCTACGCCCTGGGGAGTGGCATAGGCCTGGCCCTTACGTGGACATTTTTGCTGCGTACTCTGAATGTGACCACGGCATCCTATATGACCATGATGTCGATGCTGACGCCGGTGCTAGTCAGCTTCCTTGCGATCATTTTTCTGGGGGAGACTATGAACTGGATTCAAATGATTGGTGTGGGGTTGATCTTGTTATCGGGTGTGACGGTCTATTTCAGCAATATCTCTCACTCGTAGGGGCTCGAAACCTACACAGCCCGTTGACCCATGCTGAGTACTTCTTTATAATGCTCTGATCAAAAGGAGAAAAACTATTGATCATGCAGAAATTTTTCCGTGCTCTGATTGCCGTCATCCTTCGATCTACAAGTAAAATCAAACCCATTGATTTCGAGAATATCCCCGCACAGGGCAGCTGTATCTTGGCCTCCAACCACCTAGGGAGATTAGATGCTTTATTGGTTTATCTGCTGGTTCCTCGTACGGACATCATCATGACCGTGGCAGAAAAATATCAAAAAGTGGGCTTCTTTCGTTGGGCAGCCAAACACCTGGATGCCATCTTCATCGACCGCTTCAATGCCGATATCAAATCTTTGCGCACGGTTCTCAAACGGTTGAATAATGGCGAACTGTACGTTATCGCCCCGGAGGGAACACGCAGTAAAACCGAGGCCCTCATCGAAGGTCAACCTGGAACTGCCTATATTGCGGCTAAGACGGGTGCGCCTGTAATCCCTGTGGCCCTGACTGGGACCGAGGATCGCATTGTAATCAACAATCTAAAAAAACTGCGCAGGTCGTCTGTCCGCGTTCGAGTTGGTAAACCCTTTGTTATTCCCCCGTTAGACCGCAGCAACCGCGATGCTGATCTTGCAGCCAAGACCGATGAGATTATGTGCCAGATCGCTGCGCTCTTGCCGCCTAGCTATCACGGAGTCTATGCCGATCACCCCCGCTTGAAGGAGTTGATCAGCAGAAATTAATGATTCTCCGCAATAAAGGGGTGGCGTGCTCCCCCCCTTTATTGCGGAGTAAATCTTACCTTTCGAGTTGCACTTCCCAACCACTCTCTAACACGAGTTTGATACCTTCCAGACGTTCGGCCAAACGCCAATTTAGCTCCCGTTTGATATAGAACTCAAAGGGCTTCAAGAACCAGCGTACTTTGACTGTCTCTCGTTGGATTAGGCGGGTTCCATTGACCTCTGGGATAAATTGATATTCCAGCTGCCCCAGCATCCCCGCCCCCCAAAACTTCTCTGCCAGATATTCCCAGGGCTCGAAGCGTGTGATCTCTGAGAGGATCTCTCCCTTTGCGAAAGGCAGCATCTGCACGACTTCGCGGTAGCGCGTTCCGACACTGACAGGGCCAGTGCTCGTTTTCTCCAGGACCAACACAGGGGAATCCGAGTCCTGGGGATAGAGATCTTTATCCCTGAAGAAAGCAAAAACATCTGCTTGGGACCGCTTTATGAAGACAGCTAACTCAAAATACACGCAATATTCCTCTGGAACTAAGGTTCATATACCGGCAATTCTTGTACCAAATATCCATTCCCCGATTCGATTACAGTAAACTCGAACTGTGATTGTCCCTGCAGACTGGCTTCCGTCGAATCTCCGCAGCATGCGCCGACAACCAATAATTCGCCATCATCTTTGGTGAACTCGACTGTAAAGCGATACCCATTGGACAATTCTTCTTCAGAAATAAACATACTGATCTCAAGGCATACCAACCCATTCACCTGGCATCCTTGCTGAAACAAGGTGGCGTGATCGCTAGAAACGACACTTGGATTCCATTCCTGCAAGACGTCATAACTGCCCCCATAGAAATGCGACGCTTCGAAGTATCGTTCGGCATGCAGCAACTTGAAATATTGCACCAGAACTTGCCTGGCCAGCTCCAGATTGCCCTGCGGTGCTTCATCATTCCCACTCGAAGGTCCAGAACATGTGGCCAAGATCAATACAAAAGTAAAGAATACAAATTTGACAATTTTTCTGAATGACACCATTGCTGCTAACACATAAAATCACATCTTGGTTGTCAAATCCTGGCGGCCAAAGAGTAAAACTGAAATCATAATTATCAAGGACCCAAGAACCAGCAAGAAAACAGTTCCTCTTCCAGGATCGGCGTAGCCATAATCCATCCAATTACGCGGCAAACCAAATGATGGGTCAGATGAAAAGAGAGCTTCCAGCATGCCGAGAGCTTGAAAAGTAAATGTGAAGCGGAACACATTCTTAATCCCAAACATATCCGGCGAGGACAACCCGCCTAACACGAAATCCCCACTAAAGTAACCCAGGCCAGCGAGCATCCCAATCCAGGCGCTGCGCCCCAGAACCAATGCCAGCATCACCATGCTGACCGATACGAATCCCACCAGCCAGATCACTCCCACTACACCGATCAAACGCAAGAATATATCCGGTCCAGCGGCCTCAAAGAGGGGTACATCGCTTAGACGTTTATGCATAATCGCAGATGACCAAAATGCACCTGCCATATAGCAGACGCCATTTACTGAGGTCACCAAAAGAGCCGCGATAACTTTGGAAAGAATGAATTGATAACGGGCAACACCTCGCGAGAGAATGGCGCCCACAACCCCAAGTTCATAATCGTTTCCTAAGGCCATCACCGAAACGATAACTGAGATCAAGGCCACAAAGAGCACCATATCGCCCCCAAAAAGGAAATATGTTACTCGAGGGAATGTGGCATCACGTGGAGAAATCCAGGCCATGTACAATTCCGCAAGCACAGGAATGACAAAAAGGAACCCCATCACAGCCCAGGTAATCGACTTGGCGCGGATCTTCAGCAATTCAACGCCCGTCAACCGCAGCAAGATGTAGAAATTCTCCACAGCATCACTCTTAGCTCGCATAGGTGACATCCCTTCGATGGAGAATCCAGATCGCCCAACCCAAGAACAAAACTGTATAGAATCCTAAGAAGCCAGCGGCGCGCCAGGGCGAATCTGGCAATAATGTTGCATCACGAATTTGGGCAGCAAATAGTGAGCCCCAACGAACGAATACCTCTGCGTTGTATCCCAAAGAAATATTCAAGACCCGCGATTGGATTTCGAACAGACGCAAGGGCGCGGGTATCTCTGCTCCGCTATTTTGGATTGAACTTAGCGGGATCAATACCGCTGGTACAAACAACGCTGTCAGGCGCTCCAAGGCATGGATGGCAATATTCACACCCAGAGCCAGGCCTGCATGACGTGCCAAAACCGCCCAAAAGATAGTCACGGTCACAAAAGGCAGGCAGCTAAACCACGCCCGAGGCAGTACAATCAGTGCCTGACCTAGATTGACAAGGGTGATGGAATCATCCGAAACAGCCCCATGTACAAAAATCCCGGCCACACCAGCGATAATCGCAATCAATAGTAGCGCCAGGCCGACCGAAAACCATAAAGCCAGACACCGCACCAACAGATAAGATGATCGCTGAACGCCGTGGGAGAGTATTGTGCGCAATGTTCGCCGAGAGAAATCCTCACCGACCATCACTGCCGAAAAGAGAATTACCAGAAACCATCCAGCACCCAGAGATAGCTTAAGGGCATAACCGATGAATGCCGGGTAGCGCAATCCCGCATGTATTTCGGCGACTTCCTGCTTATCGAGTTGGGTTTGGATTTGTTCCAGCGGAGTCATTTCACTGACCTGAGGCAGCTCAGCCAATCTGGATTCAAGTTCATCCAGGCGATTTACTTTCGCTCTGACTTGCAGGCCGAGAATAAGAATCCAAAACGACAGCAGCACCCAAGTAAACCAGTATCGACGAATTCGCAGCCATTCTGCGGAGATCATACTAAGCATCATCGGTACCTCGGTTGCGGGAGTTATCGGTCAATTTCAGGAATACGCTCTCGAGGCTGGAAATCACAGGGCGGACTTCATACGGAAAGATACCCTCAGGTGCTAATGTGGCCAGCAAATCCGGGGCGCGCTCGGGGGAAACCTGGATACGAAGCCACTCTCCAGACGTAGAGGCTGCTTCGGCAGCATTGTCCTTCTCATCTCGTTGTGCGTCAGCCACCCAATCAATTCTCGAAATGATCTCCATTGCTCTTTCTATATTTGCTATGCGCAATTCAATTCCATATGCCTGACTCAGCAGCTCTGCTACATCTCCCTGAGCGATCACTCTTCCCCGATTCAGGATCAGCACCCGATCGCATACCTGCTCAACCTCGTGAAGCAGGTGACTTGATAGAAAGATCGTCTTACCCTCCTGCTCTGACAATTGACGGAGAAAGCCGCGCATCTCCTGCATCCCGGCGGGATCGAGGCCATTGGTGGGCTCATCCAATATCAAGAGCTGGGGATCGCCTAATAAGGCTGACGCTAATCCTAAACGCTGACGCATCCCTAAGGAATAGGTACCAACCTTATCATCTTTGCGTTCATTCAGTCCCACTTTCTCCAGAATGGCGGGAATGTTCCTCTCCGCATCGCTACCAATAATGCGGGCAAAAATGCGCAAGTTATCAAACCCGGTCATGTAGGGATAGAAGGCCGGGGTCTCAACAATCGCACCAACCTGTCGTAATGCAGAAGTCAGATCGCTTTGAATGTTGAAACCCAACACTTCGGCGCTGCCTGATGACGGCCTAACCAATCCCAATAACATGGCAATGGTCGTAGTTTTGCCAGCCCCATTGGGACCTAGAAATCCGAAAACCTCCCCAACCCGGACATCAAAGCTGACTTTATCAACAGCCGTCAAGGCCTTATAGCGCTTGGTCAGATCACATGTCTGAATTGCAATCCCATTTGACGTCATCTTTCAGACATTCCTTTCGTTTGTGTGAACGCATCCCATACTTGCCATAGCCAGAATATGATGCCATATACCGCAAAGACATCATGAATAATCCTGGGCAGCCTGCGCGCCCAAATGGCGCTCGCCGCCGGATCAGTCAAGCCATGGACGCTCAACCAGAGGGCGTTCAAATTTCCCACTACGATCACTGCAATGAGAATTGCCGCCCCGCGCCCGCCCTCACCAGCATAGATTTGACCGAGACCAGGGACGACGAAAGACAAGATACTAGCAAGGTATGGATTTCGTGCCATGGGGATTAATCCCGATAGAGCAATTTCAACATCCGATAGGCATGCAGCGTCACCCATTTGGATGGCTGGCCGATCACCTCCAAGGGAATGAATTTGTTGACCCATTGACCTCCCTTGGGGTGTTTCTCACAGGACCAGCGTCCGCTTTGATCTTGTTTCCCCATGACTAGATCCAATCCTTCCTGGATACGCGCATCTTGGGGATCGACATATGGTGCGATGAGTTGCAGCACCTCAAGGATGTCGGAATCCCAATATATTGGAAAGCCGAACTGGGTCCAACGATCACTGATCTTTTCCTTTCCATAGCGGCTCAAGTTTGCATCTAGGAAAAGCTCCATCGCTTTAAGCTGCGCGGATTCCACACGGGTATCCACCAAGTTCGAGGGCAAATCCCTAAATGCGCGTAAGATATCGGCAGTCGCCCATAGACAGCCAAAGCGTTTCGCTTTCGAGGGACAGCACCACACTCCGTCCTCCTCCTGGGATTTCAAGATCCAATCCAAAAGCGCTTGTGCACGCGGGTCCTCACCATAACCGTACCAACACATTAATCGCAGCATCTCTGCACCGTGACAAGGCAGCTCCATAAATTTCCCCCTCCATTCGAAGCCGTAGATGCCATTCGCCTTCAAGCTCCCAGCCATGCGGTATTCGAGCGCTTTCTCTACCCCTCTATTGCCTCGGTAACCCAGCCAAATTAAAAGCCACAACATTTTATTCGTGCCGAGGTGGGGTCGCGGATCGGCGTTCCAATAACCCTCTGGGTGCTGTTTCTTGAATATTTTATGAATCGGCTCGGACTCGGAAATCGCCTGGCTGGTCGTCAAAACTTCGTGGTCATCCTCCGATTTTTCTAGCAACCAGCGCAGGGTGAAATAGCGCACATGGGGATTGGCTTCTTCCAGTAACCATTCGGTAGCATCAGAATTGAGATGAGATTTCCAGTCACTCATGGTACCTCTCGAAATTCCCTTGCATTGAAGCGCAGCAATCCCAGGGCAATCACTGACAAGGCTAGCAGTGGTATGTGCATAATCCCCATCCACCAGAAGCCTGGATTAAAGAAATGTGTCATATTGAACAATCCATAAAGCAAGCCGTTGAAAGCAGTTGCGCGATAAGCCAGGGGGTCGACCCCCGGATAGAACAAGATCAGCAGGTACAGGAACACTGGCGTTGTAAAACAAAATGTCAGACCGCAATCCGGTGTGGTCACCAAACGCCAGAGGTTGAAATCAGGCATAAGAAACTCATTGTAAGGCGCCCAATAAACCAGCAAAGCCAATGGGAATAAGAAAATGCGCCACCTGGGCACCCCATCGAAGCTGGTCCTCAACGTCCCCCGGAATGCAGCCAAGATCCAGCCTATTCCCAAAAGAAAGGAGGAAATCAGCGAGCCGCTATGGACGACAAACCCGTATTTCTCTGTATGGCCCATGCCCTGGACAATGGCGATCACTATAAAATTCACCCCCATAAACGCAGCCCAAATCCGCCCAAATCTTTCCTTGTAAATCACTAACAATATGATCAGCAGCAATATTCCGATGTGCAAAATTTGGCCTAACCAAGCATAGGGCTCCGTTGCCACCATTAATAGATTGACGATCACATCTTGCGTATCCTCAGGAACGTATGGCTTCTCAGCATAGGGGGGGATCATACTGATGATGATCAAGAAAACGTAGAGCAGCGCGTACAGCCAATTACGTTTTTTCGCCGTCGGAGGTTGAGAAATAGTCATTTCATGCACTTTGATCCATGCGCGGCCGGGCCATCCAATGTTCAGGCTTGGTCAATGGGATAAAACCGCCATATTTGCGGTACAGCTCTTGAGCATCTTGGGTGACCAGCAAAAAGATCTTCAATCCCTGTAGCTCAGGATGGGCAACCACACTCTCGATCAACCATTTGCCTAGACCCAGGCCTCGGAAGCGTTCGAGAATAAATACATCACACAACCAGGCAAAGGTCGCACAGTCGGAGACCACTCGAGCAAAACCGGCTTGCTGATCATCTCGATAAACTCCAAAGCACAAGGAATTCTGGATGGTCTTCTCTACTAACGCTCGAGGGCGGCCTTGTGCCCAATAAGAGCGCTGGCTCAGATATTCATGAATCACGTCCACGTTTAGTTTCGATTTATGAGTACTGATGGTGAATGCTCCACGCTGGAGCTCGATGATTTGCATTTTTTCAACCTTGGATTGTCATTGCGAGCGCGCCACAGGCGTGCCTTCAGCACAGCGAGCGAAGCAATCTGAAATTTCCTTCGCAAAGTATAAGATTGCTTTGTCCTTTACGACCCCCTCGCCAGCGACGCGCCTTCGGCGGGGGTCAGGGTCCTCGCAATGACATCAATCGCTTTTGATAATCCAATGCGTTGCCTTGGCTTTCGCTAAGGTTTTTCCTTCCTTATCCAGTACAACAGCTTTGAAAAACAATTGGCGCTCCTGACGTTCGAGCATTTCAGCTTCTACGAAAATATCAGCAGTCTCTAGGGTCGCCGGCTGGCTGTACTTCATCTCCAGTTTACGAGTGACATTGGCAGGTGCGATCAAAAAACTCAAGGGCCCGATGGTGTTATCCGTCGCTGCAGCGAGCATGCCTCCCTGCATAGTGCCAAAGGGGTTGAGATACGCTTCGAGCACCGGGAAACGAACCTTAATCGTTCGCGCCTCCAAATCCAGGGCGAGGAACTCGCCTTGCATGGTCAGAAAAACTGGCGGTGGAACCAGGAATTTATCTTCCCCGTCCCCCACTTCAAGCATGATCTTTTGCATGATGTTATCGTGTATGCTCATAGTTAGTAATGAAACTGTTTTACTCTCTCATCATTGAACAAGTTCTCCATGACTTGCTCGTGACTATCTGGCGAGCCATCCGCTTTGATGACGCAAACCATCTCATCGCTTTCCTTGATCAGCTTGTGGCTTTTGACATCCAAGCCACATTCTCGGAACATGCTCTCCAGTTTTTTGAGTCGGGTAGGATCGACATGGCAAATAACTTCGTACGTGCGAACTTCATGCACATTGTAGATCCAATCTTCAACGCGCGGGAAGAGCCATAAGATCAACAAAGCAGCAACTAAAGCTGCCAGGATAAGGACATAATGTCCGCCGCCAATGCCCATCCCCAAGGCCGCTGTCAGCCAGATGGTCGAGGCAGTCGTCAATCCCACGATCCGCCGGCCTTTTTCTAGGATCACTCCAGCGCACAAGAATCCCACACCAGTGACCATATGCGCGGCGATGCGCACTGGGGATACTTCGCCGCCCAATTTCAAAGAGAGCATCGTGAAGATGGTCGACCCCAAGCAGATAAAAATGATCGTTCGAAAACCCGCTGCCCGGTGACGGAATTCGCGTTCCGCACCGATCAATCCCCCAGCGATTACGGCGAAGAGAAGCTTGATCAGATCTTCGGGTAAGATAGCCATGCTGACCTCCTCCAAGGCAAATTGGACCCTGTGCGGGAGGCACAGACCACCTTTGAGGTTGGTCTGATCGCCCCCGCGCTTTCCTATTCTTCAGCGTAGAAAGCAAAGCCGATCGCCCCAGGGCCAACATGTGTTCCCACTACCGGGCTGACTGTCGAACGGTGAACAATCGAAGGTGAGAAGCGCTGTTCGACCATGTTGGCGACGATATCCCCATCAACAGGGCAGTCGATATCGACCAAGGCAGCTTCCATCATCGCTCTTCCGCCCAGACGCTCTTCGGCGATATCCAAGATCTTGGCAATGGCCTTGCGCTTGGTACGCTCCTGGGTGAGGGAGTCGATCTGGCCATCGATGAATTGCAAAATCGGTTTGACCTTCAGAGCGGTCCCCAACAGGCGCTTGGCGCCGCCAATGCGGCCGCCCTTGTGCAGGTATTCCAGCGTGTCTACCACAAAGAGGAAGTTCACCGCCTCTCGCATGGTATCTGCTGCTGCCACAACTTCATCAATGGATTTTCCTGCCGCAGCAGCGCGAGCCGCAGCTAGCACAGAGAATCCCAGTCCCATGGAACTCGAGTAGGCGTCTACCAGGCGGATCTCTCGATCGGACATCCTTGCAATGGCTTGTGTAGCATTGTCAATCGTGCCGCTGATCTTGGCTGATACCAGGACGTTTACGATGGCATCTGCCTGTGTGAAAACCTGTTCGAAGAAGCTCTCAAATTCAGCTACGGTTGGCTGGGAGGAGGTGGGTAAGGATTTGGCTTTCTTCAAGCGTTGATAGAAAGTTTCTGGATCGATATCCACGCCGTCTTGATAGCTCTGCCCTTCCCACAAAAGCCACAGGGGGATTACGTAAACGTCCAGACCCTTTAGAGCACTCTCAGGAATATACGCTGAGCTATCCGTTACAATAGCAATTTTTTTGCTGCTCATATCAACTCCGTTTCCTCAGCTAAAGCGTTGGGGCCAAAAATTGGGTGAATTTTTGGCCTGGGTATACTCTATCATAAATCAGCGTAAATTCGGAATTTTTTAGTACAAAAGTGGGATAAAGATCCCAGATCATTTGCCCCCGCGTTTCATTTCAAAAATTACTCAATTCGGAAAAAATATCTGCATGGTGAGCAATTGCTTATGTGGTTGCAAACATCTGGTAGGTTGTAAATTCTACCTCGCCAACCAGCTCTGGGTAGAGCACATCCGTAAACCGCTTTACTCCGGCTGATTCTCTGTGCAGGTCGCGGGCTGCCTCATCCTCGAATATGAAATAATGTAGAAAAGATGTGTGATTCTCCTGCTCATGCAACGAACAATACAGCCGAGTTTGGGGCTCATTTTCGTTAACATATGTGACAAATTCAGCGATCGCTCGTTTGCATTTTTCCAATGATTCTGGACGAACTTGAAAGCGTGCGGTCATATGGATTGACATCGTACTCTCCTATCCATGCAGGTAAATTCGTTCTATATTACCCTCACAAGTCTCGCTGCGCTCGACTCCCCTCTCCCTTGGGGAGAGGGGCTGGGGGTGAGGGAAAATCAAAAGAACCAACTCAACAATACATGTAGCTCTCGAGATATTCAGAAATTGGCACATTATTTCTTAAGGCGCGGAAAGAGAGCACCCGTCCTTTGGAGATACGCACTATACTCATAACCAAAGCGCTCAAGCATCTTTTCCTCTTCGAACTTGATACGGGAAAAAATATCTGCAAGGGAGATGAACAGCCATAGCCCACCCACCAACCAATTGGCCGTGATAAACAGCGTGGATCCTAAAATGACGATGAATGCCGAGTAAATGGGATGTCGAATCCACTGGTAAGGACCGACAGATACAAAAGATTGCTCTGAGGTGATGCGAGGTTGATCGCTCCAATTTTTTCCTAGCGCAGCGTGAGACCAAAACAAGAGCGCAAATCCATCCAAAGTAATTAACACCCCAATCCAACGCACCCAAGACGGTAGCGGAAGTGAGGCCCATGAAAGATATTTGGGAACAATCAGGTAAACGAGAAGTGAAACCAATGCAATTAACGAGAGCGAATTAGCGAATTTTGTGAGCATGCCCTCGGCTTGCTGTTCGATTGTATCCTCTTCAGGAGGGGGATATTTGCGATTGTAATAAGCTCGATTAGCAATAAAAGCAATAAATATCAAAGCCTGTATCAAACGAAATATGCCATCTTCGGTCATAGGAATCTCCTCCTCTGATTATAAATTAGTCGTTCTCACCCAATCGAGCGTTGTAAACGAATTGCTGACTGGCAGCAAACTCTTGATAGGCTTGAATGGCCTCAGCCCGAAGCACATCTTCGATCAGGCCAATACCGCGATTGGCCAATTCTTCTCGCCAGGCCGGGGTCACGGGGCCTTCATCAAAGCCAGTGATTTGCTCCAATTCAGGGCCAGCCCCCGCGATGACCAGTGAACGTACACCTGACCAAAGCACAGCGCCAAAACACATCACGCAAGGTCGCCAATTGACCACAATTTCATGCGCTTCCATGCCTGGGCCACCCAGGTCATAAGAGCCTAGCAATTTCTGCGCCAGAGAGATGGCCATGACTTCGGCATGTGCCGAAGAGCAATTGAAGGGCACAACCCGATTGACACCTATAACGATTAGCTTGCCCGAATCTCGCTCGAAGATTCCTGCCGCAAACGGTCCGCCGGTGTTGTGCTTGAAATTCAGGCGCGAAAATTCGATCACCGCGTGCATGCGTTGCTCATGCGTAGGCATGTAAGCGGGCAGCTTGTTCAACTCTTCGACAACCCATTCGGGTAAATCTAAACTGAACCGCATTTCCAATGGGGTATACCGCTTTCCTTCTGTCATGGCAAATTTTGGCCTTTCAAATCTCAATATCAAATTCTATTGGCTTAAAGAATGAATGGCGATGCTGAATTTTGATTCCGCACCGCCATTATATTCCGTTTTTTGGCTTGTATAGCCGCTATGTTGCGCTACGATCTGCCAACGGGCTGAGGCGCCAACGGCCGTAGGCGACGAAGCCAACCAGTATTGCAAGGATTACATTAAAGGCAATATTCTGCATTTCGCCTCGTTGAAGGTGCCAGACCAGCGCACCAACCATCACCAAAACCAACCCGGCTCCTGCCAGGGGAGTAAGTCGCGTCTGGATTTTGGTCAGCCCTGGTAAGATCAGGCCTAATCCGCCAAGGATCTCTGCGGTGCCGCTAATCCAATGCAGCATCGGCGAGAGTTCGTACATCCAGCTCATTTGGGCTGGTAAAGTGGGAGGCAGTGTGAAGTGAGTCACACCAACAAACAGAAAATACACTCCCAATAAAGCTTGTAAAATCCACAATACGATATTCATCTTATTCTCCTTTGGATTCGATTAAGACTTACGCAGTTCAGCGAGAAAATGGCTGGGAATAGGAGGTGGGGGCTACGCTCCCACCTCCTATTCCCAGCCCAATCCGCATCAAGTGCGAAACTCCTAACGATATTAATTTGGACTTAATTTATATAACCCCGTTCGGACAATTATGGTGCGATTATTGGAACAACTGCACAGAGCGATAGTCATTCTCGCAGGGGTATCCAAGCAGCGAAGACCATCCAACATAGTCCCCCTGAATCTGGACGATATGACTACTCTCCGTACCCCCGCCACCTTCTTGATGGTTGCAAATGGATAACTCCCCTTTTTCCGGAATGTGGGAACGCAGCATGCTCTTGAGCATGCCGATATTGGTAATTTCCACAATCATACTGCTGGCTACTTCAAGGCGCTTGAGTGAACTTTCTTCTCGAATTTTGGACCACTGTGCTTGATAAGAGATAAGCGAGAAGTTGTTGGTAATGGCAACGTTGCCCTCAATTTCTTGGATTCGAAAGGTTTCTTTGAATACCTCGATGAGATATGTCCATCCCGGTGCAGAAACCAGGATGCGTCCCCCTTGCACATCATTTTTACTCATAAAATCTTGCACAACCTGCGGAACATCATTTTTCGACTGCACTTGAGTTAAAAGCCGTTCGCAGAGTACGTCATAGGTCACATCGGGGGTTGATTCTACATGCGTGTTGGCGACGCAGACCTTGTGCCGATTAACGCCAAATGCTACACCTTCCAGTTCACCTGTCTTAAGATTGACACCTTTCAAGGCCTGTATCTCTGGCGTCGATTGATAAACAGTGAGTTTGTTGACATGATACTTGTGTTCCAAATCGCGATTCTTGAAGAAGAACATCCCGCTCTCGAGATGGATTACACCCACTGTACATGCTGTTTCATTACTTGAAGCAAATCTATATTCTTGCATTTCACTCCTGTAAATTTATTTTCCCTCAACTAGAATGCTCAACCCAATAATTTGTCATTAGCGAAGGCTCAATCTTTTGGACTTACTCCGCTGAAGTACTCGAAAAGTGGGAATCCAACGTTGGCTGCCTTATCGAATAATTTATCAGATGGGATTTTATTCATTCTCGTCAACCGTTGGATTATAAGAAGTCACTTTGTTTCGGCCTTGTTGTTTTGATAGATAGAGTGCTTTGTCTGCGAACTGAATCATCTTTTGCAATGAGCGCGTTTCAGAAACGTAATGTGTTACACCAAAACTGGCCGTGATTTGAATTTTATGCCCCTCCAACTCAAAATCAAATTCTTCTACACGCATCCTCAAACGTTCAGCAAGGATTAGCGCTTGATCTAAGGTTGTGCTTGGCAAAACCATAATAAACTCTTCGCCACCCATTCGGCCAAAAATATCATGAACTCTCAAATTTTGACTGACTAACTTGGCAAAACCTGCCAAAACCTCATCTCCAATATGATGTCCATAGCGATCATTTACGCTTTTAAAGTGATCCAGATCGATCAAAATTATCGATAACGCAGTATCTATCCTGCTCAATTTCGATAATTCCCAGTTTACGAGGGTTTCCACTCCTCTTCTATTCAAGATCTTAGTTAGTTGGTCATGATTAGCAAGTTCAGTTAATTCAAATTCAAGCTTTTTACTAACCATCCAAATAAATCCAAACGTCATCCCAGCAATAAACATAACTCCGAATATAAATGGAAAGGCATGCACAGTCCCTGTGGTCATCAGCGATTGAATTCTGTTTTCCCCAAATGTCCAGATCATGCGACTCACATGGAGAATGGTAGACCCGCCAAATATCATCGCCATCAAAGTTCCTGGTACGCGCCAGTAATCTGGCATTACTCGGATAAATTCTCGTGCACTCAGAGCACTTATAAACGCGGCGATGGCGGATGCACCTATGATGCGGTGATTTACGGATGGGGCTTGGAAGGTGAAATAGATAAACAATCCGATGTTCAGGAGAATCGCTGTGATCCCGATTGGGTGAACCGAGTCTGCAGTGTCAAGAAAGCGTCGGGAACCCTCAAAATATAGCACATACCCTGCAATTACAAAGGTGTTAGCAGCAACAATTGTGTATGAGGCTGGGAGTACATCCTGAAGACCAAGCAGGGCTAGACCTGCCGCAGTAAATGAATTGGCTATTGCCAATAACGTAAATCCCTTGAACCTTTTTTGCATTGTCCCATATATGTAAATTCCAAGTGCAAATATCAGGGATATGCACATAGTAATAAAACTCAAGGTTCGAATATCGAGAGCGATTTGCTGCATCTTGTTTTCTGCTTTTTCTTGTAAGGTTTTAGTTATAGAGAACCCGCATACGCGTTACAAAATATCATTATTGGAAATACGCGCATGAATAACTCCTTTGAATTTGGTAGATGGGTTCTCAATTATTTTTTCGAATAACCAATCCTTTCAAGTATGTCCCTTCAGGAAAATTCAAAGCCACTGGATGATCTGGACATTGATGAAGATGATCGACAATTTGGGCATTTACACCCGCATCAAGCGCTGCTCCAGCGATGATCTTTTGGAAGAAATCCGCTGAGATGCCTCCGGAACAAGAGAAGGTTACCAATAAGCCGCCCGGCCGCAATAGCTTGAAAGCTAGTAAATTGATATCCTTGTAGCCACGCGCGGCCTTCTGAGCTTGGGATGAAGTCGGCGCAAATTTGGGCGGGTCGAGGATGATCATATCGAAATCACGGCGCGCATCCCGGAAGGATCGCAAAACCTGGAAGACATCCCCTTCCAGCCACTCGATCTTCTCCTCGGGCAGATTGTTGAGAGCGCGATTCTCCTCAGCCATAGTTAACGCGTCTGCCGAATAGTCAACCGCGGTAACAGATGTGGCACTTCCCACCAGGGCGTTGAGAGCGAAGCCTCCAGAATAGCAAAAGCAATCTAGAACATCGCGCCCAGCAGCCAAGGCTCGCACTCGAGCGCGGTTGAGGCGTTGATCCAGGTAAAAACCAGTCTTGTGCCCCTTCTCCACATCCACCCAGAATTTCAGGCCTCCCTCTTCGATTTGGACGCGCTCAAAGGCTTCATCTCCTTGAACTGTGCCTATGCGCAAGGGTAGACCTTCCAATTTGCGAACATCCGCGTCCGAGCGTTCGTAAATATGCTGGACATCGGTCAACTCCAATAACAAATCAGCAATCGTCTCCCGCCAGCGCTCGATACCCGCGCTCAGAACCTGCATCACTGATGTGTTGCCAAAGCGGTCCACCACCAGGCCGGGCAGGCCGTCAGATTCAGCATGCACCAGCCGAACGGCCGACTGCAGACCGCTGTCGGCTGTCGGCCGTCGGATAGCCTCCCGCCTCGCTATCGACTCCTCTAGCCGGTTTCGGAAGAAATTGCCATCGATTCGTTCTTCCTCATTCCACGTCCACACCCGCACCCTGATCTGTGACTCTGGCGAGAATGCTCCTCGCGCCAGGAACCCTCCTTGGGCATCGACAATATCTACCGTCTCCCCCATTCCAGGATTCCCTTCGACTTCGGCAATCGCTCCCGAAAAGATCCAAGGGTGGCGGCGAAGTACGGCTTTTTCGCGTCCGGGTTTAAGGATGATCTTCACCATAAGCCAATTTTAAACGAAAAACGCGAGATTTAGTTACTCGCGTTTTTCCAACGTTCTAACGTTAAACGTTTTCACGTTCCAGCGTCAGATGATCCCAATATCCTTCCCCGCTTCAGCAATCACATCCATGGCGTATTCAATATCATCCGGCTCGTGCGAGGCTAATACCGTCGCACGCAAGCGCGCCAGGCCCACAGGTACCGCAGGCGAGACCACCGGCAGCACGAAGAGATTGTTCTTCTGGGCATGACGGGTGACCGCGTAGGCAGTCTCATCTGCACCGCACAAAACCGGCACGATGGCAGTCTCAGTCAACATGGTGTCGAAGCCGCGCGCCTTCAAGCCACCGATGAATTGCTCGGTATTGGCATTGAGTTTCTCGATTCTCCAGGGTTCATCCAGGATGACCTTGAAGGCTTCTTTTGCCGCCGCAGCTTGTGCGGGAGGCAGCGCAGCCGAGAAGATATAAGCCCGGCTGGCGTGTCGCAAATACGTGATCATATCCTTCTTGCCGGCGATATAACCACCAACTGATGGGATGGTCTTGCTCAGGGTGCCCATCTTGATATCGACTGTGCCTGGCATATCGAAGTGCTCTTCGATGCCGCGGCCATTCACCCCTAAGACACCTACCGAGTGGGCCTCGTCCATCATTAGCCAGGCATCGTACTTCTGGCAGATCTCCACCATGCGCGGCAGGTCGATGATATCACCATCCATGCTGAAGACAGCGTCGGCCACAACCATCTTGGCCGCGTCGGCTGGCGCGCTGGCCACCATGCGCTCTAAGCTTTCCATATCGTTGTGTTTGAAACGGCGGAACTTGGCCCCAGACGTCATGCAACCATCAACAATGCTGGCGTGATTGAGTTTATCCGAGAAAACATAATCACCACGGCCGACCAGGGTAGAAATTGCCGTCAGATTAGTGACATACCCCGAGGTGTAGGTCACCGCGGCTTCGGCGTTCTTGAACTCGGCAATCGTATCTTCCAACTCGCGATGCAAATCCAAAGTACCTGCCAACGTGCGAACCCCGTGCGTCCCAGTCCCGTATTTAGCAACAGCGTCTTGGGCAGCTTTGTTGATGCGCGGATGTCCCACCAATCCCAGGTAACTGTACGAGGCGTACATGCCCATCTCGCGACCGTCTACCATTACCTTAGAACCACCGCGCATTTCAGTCACCGGCATATTGTAGTAATACTCGTCGTTTTCCTTCATCCCCTCTACCCGGTTTACCATAGCGGCAACCCGGCGCGCAACCACGTCGTTGCTCTTGATCAAATCCATTTTGCACCTCGAATAATAGCTACCATTGACTACTTCACATCGCAAACAAGAATATCGAAATTTGGGGGTGCAGGCGGGGTGATATCTCGCCTGCACCCCCAAATTTCGGAAACTACCCCGAATGTGCTTTCGTCAATCAATAATATATGGAGGAAGTTTAGTTCAGAGTCCAGGATATGTCAATTTGGATTAATCGGCCTGGATTATCCAGCCTGATCAACCATGTTACGTAGCTCGTCTTCTCCAATCACCTTTATACCCAACTCTTGCGCCTTGCTTAATTTGGAGCCGGCCTTCTCGCCTGCAACCAGATAATCGGTTTTCTTACTGACGGATCCTGTGACTTTGCCACCTTGAGCTTGGATGAACGCCTTGGCCTCTGTGCGTGTGAACCCAGAGAGCGTTCCCGTGACCACAAAGGTCAAACCGGATAACGTTTGAGGTGATTCTGGACCCTGCGCGACTCTTGTCTCCAATGGCCAAACGCCAGCAGTGCGCATTTTGTCCAATACGCCCTGATTGGCCGGACGCTGGAACCAGTCCACGATGGCCTGCGCGATATTGGGGCCGATGCCTTCGATGGATTCCAGTTCTTCAACGGTAGTTGCGGCCAAGGCATCCAGGCTCCCAAATTGACCTGCCAAGTCGGAGGCAACGACCTCCCCAACGCCGCGCACGCCCAAGGCTGTGAGCAAACGGCTCAAAGGTTGTTCTTTGGAAGCAGCAATCGCCTCGAGCAGGTTATCAGCTTTCTTTTCGGCAAACCCCTCCAAACCCAGCAAGGCACTCCGTTCCAGGGTGTAGAGATCAGCCACATCGCTTACCAATCCCACCTCTACCAGCTGCTTGACAATCCGCACTCCCAGGCCAACGATATCCATAGCCCCACGCGAGACAAAGTGCTCAATATTGCGCACGATCTGGGCCGGGCAGGCGGCGTTGACGCAGTACCAGGCTACCTCGCCCTCGATACGCTCGACAGGCTGGTCGCAATCAGGACAAGTTTCGGGGGGTGAATAAAGCTGTTCTTCGCCAGTACGGGCGGCTTCGACAGGGCCGATGACGTAGGGGATCACATCGCCCGCGCGCTTGACTCGCACACGGTCGCCCACACGGATATCTTTCTCGAAGATGAAATCGAAATTGTGCAGCGTGGCCTGGCGCACCACCACCCCGCCAACTTCTACCGGATCGAGCATGGCGAATGGAGTCAGCACACCGGTTCGACCGACATTGACGCCGATATCCTGTAGCTGTGTGGTCACCTCTTGGGCAGGAAATTTGAATGCCACCGCGCCGCGCGGATCTTTGCCCACTACGCCCAGGTCATCGAAGAGCTGGTGGTCGTTGATTTTGATCACCATCCCATCGATCTCGTAATCTAAATTATCACGACGGGCTTCCCATTGTTTGTGGGCCGTGATGATGTCGTCGAGGTTCTCGCACAAGTCGCTTTCAGGAGTCGGAAACCCAAGGGCGCGCAGGTAAGCGATGGTTTCAAATTGCGTCGCGGGTTGTGATATCGCGAGATCGGACGAATCGAATGCCACAATCTGATAAACCAATAAGGTCAGCGGTCTTGTGGCGGTCAAGCTCGAATCCAGTTGACGCAAAGCTCCGGCGGCGGTGTTGCGCGGATTGACGTAAGTCTTCTCCCCCGCAGCTTCTTGTTTCCGGTTGAGTTCTTCGAAATCGGAGAGGCGAATGAAGGCTTCACCCCGCACAACAAGATTGGAAGGAGCTCTCACCCGCTCCCCTTTATCCCCTCCCCCTCTCCCTTTGGAAGAGGGACTTGGGGTGAGGGGAATCTTCAACGGCAACGCCCGAATTGTGCGCAAATTGTCTGTTATATCTTCCCCAATCTCCCCATCGCCGCGTGTAGCACCTTGAACGAAGATGCCATCGCGATAGTGCAGCACCACGCTCAATCCATCCAGCTTTGGTTCGACAACGAAATCCGAATCCAAGGCGCGTTCGTCCACCTTGGCGATGCGCTCAAGCCAGGCATAGACATCCTCGGCATCAAAGGCATTGCCAAGACTAAGGATCGGCGCGGGGTGTCGGATTTTTTCGAATTTATCGGCTGGGGGAGCACCAGCCCGCTGAGTGGGTGAATCTGTCGTAACCCACTCGGGGTGCTGCTCTTCGATCTGCCGAAGTTCCAGCAGCAACTGGTCATATTCAAAATCGCTGATCAAGGGCTCATCGAGCACGTGATACTGGTAATTATGGGTGCGCAGCTCCTGGCGGAGTGCTTCCAGACGTTGGTGAAGTTGAGATTCTGTCATGGGCGTTTCCTCTAATACCAGAATTATAGCCTAAACATATCTATGATCGCGCTTCATAAATGAAGGGCTCTGGGAAACGCCGTAGGACAATCCAGATTTAGAGGTGAGTGGGGTGTTCCGCACCCCACTCACCTCTAAATCTGCGGGATCACCCGGCATATCCTAGAGAACCAAAAATGTAACATTTGTGTTATTATAGGATAGATTTTATCCTATTTGTCATCATAAGGAGAGCGAAATGGCTGCACTGGTAATTATTCTTAGGATAGTACATATTTTCGCTGGGGTAGCCTGGGCTGGTGCAGCATTTTTTGTCGCCAGTATCATCGCCCCAATGGCGCAAGATGACGAATCCGTTCGAATGTTCATGCAAAAGCTAAATACGCGCTCGAAGTTTCATCCCTATATGGCCATTGCCGCAACGTTGACATTTCTTTCGGGATTTGTGCTCTATTGGATGTTATCGGGTTTCCGAGGATCCTTTATCGTCTCAGGTCGCGGATTAACACTGACCTTGGGCTCCCTGGCCGGTGCAATTGCCTGGGTAATGGGTTTCCTCAACCAACAGCCAACTGGTAAACGCATGAAAGCCTTATCAGATGAGATCGCAGCTACAAGTGGTCCACCACAACCAGAGCAGCTTGCAGAAATGAAGCATCTGGCAGAAAAGCTCAGCAAAGATGGGATTGCTTCCACAATCTTGGTCTCCATTTCATTGATTAGTATGTCGATTTCTCAATATATTGTGTTCTGAAATGTCAAAATCCTATTTATCTCTCTTATTGATGTGCATAATTCTGTTGGTCGGCTGTTCGAGTGGTCCGCGAGCCAATGGTAATGAGTCTGAAAACCAGACTACGTCGACCGCAACCGAACCATCGCCGGCAAACGAGTCTCAATCAACACAAGGTGCGGATCCAACTTCGACAGTTGAAACCGTCTCAGCTGAAACAGACTCCGTAGAAACACTTGATCTCACCCAACTATGGTCCTACGGCTTGACCAGCATCCGCACTGGCGAGCCTTTGATCGAGGAAGGTGGGATGCATAATCTCGATCCAGGCGTGATCTCCTATGGATACAATCTGGTTGTCGATGAGAACGGCAATATCCTCACACCCCGCGGGGCTCCGCTTCAGGGTGGTGAACAGCTCATCCTCACCGATGAATATCAAGACGACCACAATACCCGTGAATATGCGCGCATTTACACCATCATGGCGCCCATCAGGGATTCGATCCTGTACCATTTCGAAGGCACATCCAAAGAAGAGTGGTTGGCGATCACCGAAATCTTGACCGACAACAATATCAAAACGCAGGATGCCCCCGAAGTCAATGGGCGCAGTATCCTGTCAACCGAGCAGGTATATGACTATATCGCCAGTGGAACTGCCGAGGGCAGCCCGGTGATGCGCTATTTGGAGGAAGCAGGATTGGAACTAAAATGCCTGGCTTTCAAAGATTTCGACTTCACTAACCCCGAAGGTGGAAACCACTGCCAGGAACACGGCATTGAAGTAGGATCAGGCATCCAAATGCCGTAAATTTATGAATTTTGAACTCTACACATGAACAGTTTAAATCTGGGCGAAGGCTCAAACGCGACCGGATCGTGATTTCTACGGACGCGGATTCTAAACTCAAGATCGAACCCTAAGGAGATACCAAAATGACAGAATGGAATAAGGATAATATTACGAAGCTCGGTGGAAAGGTTATTATTGTTACCGGTGCAAACAGTGGATTAGGGTATGAAAGCTCCCTGATGCTGGCAGAAAAAGGTGCCAAAGTGGTAATGGCCTGTCGGAACATCGAACGAGGCCAGGAATCTTTGGAAGCAATCAAGAACCTTGTTCCTACTGCCGATTTAGAATTGATCAAACTCAACTTGGCGAGTCTGGATTCCATTCGGGCGTTTGCCAACACATTCACCGATAAATTCGACCGGCTGGATGTTTTGATCAATAACGGCGGCGTAATGGGAGCCAAGCGGAACTTGACAGTGGATGGATTTGAATCTCAATTTGGCATCAATCACCTCGGTCATTTCGCGCTCACAAGCCTGTTGCTAAAAACGATGCTGAATACACCCTCCAGTCGCGTCGTGACCGTCAGTAGTCGGATGCACGTCGATGGGAAAATGGCCTGGGAAGACCTAATGAGTGAGAAGTCATATGACCGCTGGGCGGCATATAGACAGAGTAAGCTTGCCAACTTGCTGTTCGCATTTGAGCTTGGTCGCAGGTTGGATGTCAATGGGTCAGAGACCAGATCGATTGCGGTGCATCCGGGCACAGCGGCAACCAATTGGGCACAAAACAATTTAGGTGGATTTATGGGATTTCTATTTGGGAAAATGGGCAATATGTTCTTCCAAAGTGCAGCCCTAGGGGCATTATCCCAGCTCTATGCCGCGGTGGATGCTGGGGCGAAAAATGGAGGCTATTACGGCCCAGAACATGACCAAAAAGGGTACCCCGTGGAAACACAAGCCAGCGACTCCGCTTATGATGAAGCCGAGGCAAAAAGGTTATGGGATCTGAGCGAAGAACTTACGGGAGTGAATTACGTTGACATGATGAAGTGAGCAACTTTTTTACCACCGGAATTTAATGATAAGGATAAAACATGTCATTTTTCAAGAAAATCACCCAAGGCTTAGGGCTCAACACCGCCCAACTCGAATTAGAAATTCCAGATTCAGTACCCATAGAGACTGGGGAATTATCTGGCGTGGTTACAATCTCTGCCAAAAGTAATCAAAAAACTAGCCACCTATCATTTTGATGGATAGGGTGTGAAATGAAAACGTAAGGGATG
>CAYTKR010000064.1:0-26766 GCA_964438295.1 uncultured Anaerolineales bacterium | reverse complement strand
CAAACAGATTCCCTGCTCCAACGATCTTATCCACTCTTGGGATGGTTTCTGTGCCCAAAGCCATGGCAGCGATTGCTTGAGCGCCGCCAATCTGGAATACTTCGCGGATATTGCAGATAAAGGCCGCGGCCAGAATGGACGGATGGGGTTTGGGCGGCGTGCAGACAATAATGCGTTTGACGCCGGCTACTTGCGCTGGAATCACGCTCATCAGCAATGATGAGGGTAGCGGAGCAGTACCTCCTGGCACATACACGCCTACCTGCTCTATCGGTGAAAAGCGCTGCCCCAATTTCCCCCCCATTTCCCCTGAGAGCCAACTAGAAATGGGTTGATTCTCATGAAAAGCACGGATCCGCTGCGCCGATTTCTGCATGACATCTCGTGTTTCGGCTGGAAGCTCTGAATACGCGCCCTCGATCTCTTCTGGTGTTATAGCCAGATCGGTGTCTTCGAATTGATCTAGCAATGCGGACCACTTTCTAAGTGCCTGGTCACCGTTATCAGCAATCGATGAAATGATCTTTGCAACTGCCTGTGGAGGGGTGACTCCTTCTCCGAATAACTCGGCCGTTCGTTGCAGCGTGACCGGTGTATATTCTTCCTGGTTGATTGGTTTTCTCTTGAGAATTGTTTGTTGGGCTTCTTCTAATGAGAATATTCTGATCATGTTATTCCTCCAGTGCTGCTTGCATTTTGATCAATTCTTCTGGCTCTTCTTCGAAGATATATGTAACTGGTGCAACCACGACTCCGCTGCCACCCACATCACGGACTTCTTGTATGGCCTGATGGAGTTGTGACTTGTGTACAATCAGGTGAATGGCGTACCAGTTTTGAGATTCTTGCGTGATGATTTTCGAGATCGTCGGTCCCTGCAGCCCGCGGATGACATCTTTTCGAAATATTTTTTCTGCGATGCTTTCAGGGGAGTCTCCGCGAACATTGGCGAAGATGGCTAAATTGTCCTTGGCTCTCAAATAGGCACCTAAAAGCTCTAATAATTGAATGGCAATCGCCTGGGTTTCTAAAGTGGATTTCAGACTGGCCTTGTTGGCAATCAGGCAAGCCTCTGCTTCCAAGATATTCCCACCCTCTAGGATTTTCAGACGGTTATCTCTCAAGGTTGTGCCGGTAGAAACCAGGTCGACGATCAGATCGGCGTATCCGACTGTCGGAGCAATCTCTAATGTGCCTTCGGCCTTGATCATGGTAAATTCAAGGTTTGTGTTTGATTCAAAGAATTGCCTGGTCAGGTTGGGAAATTTTGTGGCGATCTTTAATGAACGGCCTAATTTGTCTTTAAGCGAGTGGAGATCTGCTAAAGAGTTTATTTCATGAAGGTCGTCAGGCACTATGACATTCAGCGAGCATTGCCCAAACCCCAAATGGCTGTGCAGTTCCATGATCTTGCCATTGGCATCCTGGTTCTCTAGATAAACATCTCTGCCAGTAATGCCAAATTCCACACTCCCATCACGCACACTGATGACAATATCCCCAACCCGCTGAAAAATTACCTCGACCTGTGGCAGTCTGGGGATACTGGCGATATACTGGCGCGGGTTGGGGTTATTTATTCGTAACCCGACTTCCGAGAACAGGCGTTGGCTATTATCGGCCAACAAGCCTTTACTCGGAAGTGCTATGCGAATTTTTCGGTTGTTTACTGTCATACTCAACTCCTGTCTTATGCCCAAATGCTCATGCACTTGGGCAGCAAGATGCTTAAAAAAACACCTTCTAGCATAAATAAAGCGCTTCCCAACCGGGAAGCGCTTTGAAATTCGAACTCTGTACGACGATCTCTGATCTAAAATTTGCAGAACTCCTTAAAGCGATCTTGCCCGGTTGTATGGCCGGTTGAATGAGCATGATGGTGGTGATGCTTGCAAGAAACGTTCAGGAAACTCATGGTGCGGGATTGTAGCAGATTTGAAACCTACGTGCAAGTAGGAAAAGCAGACCATTTATATCCTCTCAATGTTCCAAGAGATAACTTTGGATCGCGACTTCCATCTCGGCGGCATCGTTCCATTTCTGATAATATTCCACCCGTCCATCTTGACCAATAAGGAAGGCGTTATTTGGTAAACGGCCATAGCTGCACCACAAGGGATTGTCGATCTCATCAACAAGGACTGGCATTTCAATTTGTGCTTCTTCGATGGTTTTGGCAGCTAAATCCACCCTTTCTTCATAAGTGGCCGGTTGGTCGATGGGATTGCCCTCTGCGTCATAAGTAAATTTCCCTGGTCTGCCGGAGATTGGGTGTGCTTCGCGGGAGTAGATGGTCAGGAAAAATACCTCTTCGTGGTAAAGGGTGAAGAGATCATTATTGGAGGCACACTGCCTCCGAAATGGCGGTCAGGTGAAAGAGCCAAAGATCAAGACCACCGGCATTTCCGCGAGTAACTCTGACAATGTATAAGAGTTGCCCTCAGGATCCATCAGGACAAATTCGATGGCTGGCTCTCCTGCTTTGGGAGGCTGTGCGCCGGGGCCTTTTTGTTCACAGCCTCGAGATAATTTGGAAGAGAGCACTAGCGCACCATCTTTGCTGGTGCCTGGCTCGGGGGTTGCTGTAAGGTTTGATGAACTGTGCAGTTGCACAGTGGGCAAAGAGCAGGCCAAGACAAATAGGGTCAGGCCAAGGATCAATAATAGGGTTGATTTGTTCGTTGTCATAATTTCACCATCGAAAATAAATTACTTAGAACTTACGCAGTTCGGCGGGGAATATCTGGGAATAGGGGGTGGGGGCCGAGCCTCCACCCCCTATTCCCAGAAAACCCATCTTCAAGTACGTAACTCCTATTACTATTGTCCCCCAGCATAATTGAACCGTGAAAACACAGTTTGATGGTCTTGTAACCAGATTGTAATAATTTTACCTGACAGGAGACCAAAGAAGTAGATCTGATCCGTAGTGCTCAATCCCTAGGCGTATACTATTGGTTGGAAAAAAGAAGGACCGCTCATTTGGAAAAATGAGCGGTCCAATAGGTGGAGATGGCGGGAATCGAACCCGCGTCCGAAAGATTAGATTCGCGAACCTCTACGAGCGTAGTCGCTTGTTTCTCCTCATTGAGCGGCCTACAAACGACGAAAGAACCCACTCAACCAGCCGCTGGGACCCGAAAGCCCCGCTTAGGCACAAGTAGCGGCGTCGTGTGCAGCACTCTAGCTTTGTGTCGTCCATCCTATCCCCGGCTAGAGAGCGGTGATAAGTGGACGTGGCCCGTTGGGCCAGTTTGCGCTCATGCGCCTGCTACACTAGGCAGCGAGGGGAAGAGCAGCATAGTCAGTGCGGTTGGCACTTAAAGGTTTGCGCTGAGTTAACGAGGTCGGCGCCTCTCGGCTCGCAGTCCGGGATCAGCCTCCTCCGTCGAAGCCTGTCATCCCCGAACGCCCTGATTATAGCACAAATGATCAGCTAAGAACGTTGCGAGTATCGAAATTTTGTTAGAACTCTAGTCGATTCACCACAATCTGGACCGAACCACCCATATTTTATAGGGGCGTGATATACTTCCCCTTTATGAAGAGTAACCAAATTTGCCAGGTGGGGTTATGTTAAGCACAATCGCAAACAAGGAGTCGGAAGATCAACTGGGATCTGAGCAGCGATTCAATCAGCTCAGTGATGATGAAGTTGTTGCCCAAGCCTCTGGTGGAGATCGGGAGGCTTTCGGTGAGCTTTACGACCGTTATGTAAAGCGCATTTACAACTACATCTACTTCCGCACGAATAACCCTTTCGATGCAGAGGACCTCACCGAGCGAGTTTTCTTTCGGGCGATCCGCCACATCGAGAATTATGAGAACCGCGGTTTGCCCATTTCGGCCTGGCTCTACCGCATTGCTCACAACCTGGTTGCTAACTGGTATCGAGATAACAGCCGCCGTCAGGAGATACCTCTGGATACATTCGATTTCACCTTGCAATACCAGGGTGAACATCCCGAGGTGGCAGTGCTTAAATCTGAAGAGAAAGAGGATCTTCTACGAGTCATACGTCAATTACCGGAAGATCGTCAACAGTTGCTGATCTTGAAGTTTGTCGAGAGCATGACCAATGCTGAGATTGGCCAGATCATGGATCGTACCGAAGGCGCGATCAAAAGTCTTTACCATCGCACTTTGATGTCTTTACGAGAAGAGTACAACCTGGAATAACGAAATTTTGCTAAGGAATTGAGATGTTGAGAATTGTAATCGATACTGCTGGAGATATCCCTGCTGAATGGGTGGACGAATATGACGTCCAGATGATCCCGATCAATATCCATTTTGGAGAAGAGACCTACCTCCAAGGTGTTGATTTGGACAATGAGGGATTTTATAACCTTGTTGATGAGTCTGGAACGATTCCCAAAACCAGCCAGCCCACCCCCCAGCAGTTTGTGGAGTTCTATCGCCAGATCGCAGACCCAGGTGATACGATCCTGTCGATCCATGTCACCGGGAAGCTCTCTGGGACATTTGCCTCGGCTGAGTTGGCCGCCCGCGAGCTCGAAGGTGAATATCAAGTGATCCCCTTCGATTCTGCAGCGGGGTCTGCTGCTCAAGGGTATATGGTTAAGGAGGCGCGTCTGCTTGAGCGCTCTGGAGCATCCTTGCAGGCGATTCTAGACCGTCTGGAATATATTCGTTCAAAAATACAGGTAATTCTCACGCTGGACACATTAGATTATGCCCGCATGAGTGGCCGTGTGGGGACGATGCAGGCTGCCCTAGCCTCACTTTTGAACGTCAAGCCGATTGTGCTGTTGGAAGATGGCATCTTGGATATGTTTGATAAAGTCCGAACTCGCAGCAAATCCTTAGACCAAGTGCTAGATATGGTCAAAGAGAGGCTAGGTGATCGGCCCGCCAATGTAGCTGTGGTTCAAGCGCGCGACCCTCAAGCCGGGCAAACCCTGCTCGAGAAGGTCCGCCAATCAATTAATTGCGACTCACTAATCATGACGGAACTATCCATTGGTATTGCTGCCAATTTAGGACCTGGAACTGTTGGGATTATTGGATACCCTGTCAATAATGGATAGGGAGGTGTGAAATGAAATGGTTCAAACGTAAACAAAAAGATATTGATTTGCATAAAATGGAGAGCCGGCTGGCAAGTACGATGCGGACGGTAGCTCCCCGGCAAGAGTTTGTCGATGACCTGCGCAGCCGTTTGATGGCGCACAAGTCGCTATCTGCTCAAGACATCATTATCCAGAATAAGCAAGCTGTACCACGAGGCTGGATTGTTGCAGGCGGCGTAGTGGGTAGCCTGCTGATGTTGATTGTCAGCATCCGAGGGCTGCTATCCATCGCGGGGTTGATCAGTCTGTTTGTGCAGCAGAGAAGGCAGCCTGCCACACAACCGGCTCACTAATGGAAGTTTCCCAAAAACGAAGCGGGAGTGCGTAGCACTCCCGCTTCGTTTTTGGGGAATTATTCTTCGGAACGTTTTCCTGGTGTTATATAATTTATTTTTTTATAAGGTTTGATTTGATCGGAGATATAGCCTACCAATTGATGACCTGATTCGTGCATCAGGGTATCGTGGTTGAAATCGTTCAGCTTGACCATGCTTGCCAGACAGGGGAAGTGATGGTGCAGCAATCCAGCTTTTTCTTCAACTTCGTCGACAGAAAGGCCAATGATGTTTTCTGACACATAACGTGCGCAGCCGCAGGCTGCATCGCGCTGTACCTCGGAGGCAGAAATCGTTCTGGTATCAGGATCAACCTGAACGTTGATTTCGGGCTTCCCAAAATAGTGAGCGAACTCTGCGATCAGAGGGTCATCATATTTCACACGATCTCGGCGGGTGATACCGTAGTCTGACTCTGTCAATGAGCAGAGCGGCTTTGGGGTTGCGCAGGTTACATCGATCCTTTCCAGCCAGCCGATCAACTGACGTGCCAAGCCGCGCGGCAGCCAGGTTTCGTCATCCACGGCCACCATCACGGCAGTAGCGCCGGTTAATTGAGCTAATTCTGGTAGCAGTTCAGCAACCCCTTTGTGCTCAGCGAATGAAAGGATCAGTTCGGATGGGGGTAAGACTTCAGGGATGTAATCCTCAGGATAGTCGATAACGGGGGGAAGAAATGCTGGGGCTTGCCATGTCTCGATTTGCCAGGTCTCAGGGCCATGTTGCCGGATATTTTCGACATGTCTTTCCCCATATTCACCACTAATGATTGCCAAGATGCGCATGATTGTTTGCTCCGTTGTACCGTTAATAACAAGAGAAGTTGGGTATATTTTACTTCATTCCGGCCATTTCGATGATGGCAAAAACTGCCCATGGGCGATCAGCAAGTTGTCCAGGCAGGAAAATTGGCATGTTTTCAGAGTCATAACTGGCATTGATGGCATTACCCTGTTGGGGTAAATTTACTCGTACCCAGGGGACACCGCCTGCGATTGCCGCGTTGATAACATCGCTGGTGTGTTTGTTGTGATACCAGGCTGGTCTAACTCCAGGCCACCCTTCAGGGTGGTTGTATGTTGTGATGTCGGCTTCACTTTCAGGAGGTTGGGCATGATCCCAGGTGGCCTGTAGCCTTAGGTAATAACCACGAAACTCACCGATGAAGTTGATTGCTTCCCGCTCTGACCACCAGGCGAGATTCTCCGCAGAATCATCCTGCCAGGTAGCCAGGCGACCGAAGATCTCTTTCACTGTCTCATATTTCTTCAGATCCCCAGCCAAGAAACGCGGTCCATGACAAGTGACAAAACTATAGGGTGGACCTTCCCCATCGACAAGATATTTAATTGGAATTTCTGGGTGCCGGGCGACGCAACCAGCTGCCATGGTGATGCCATAGGATTGCGAAGCGATGCCCACATTATTTGCGATCACATACGGTAATTCCATGACATATTGGGCGATCGCACACAGGCCATCTTGCTGACGATAGCCATTAAAATCTTCTTCCCCCTCCGAGCGGATGTCATCGGGCGTGTCATCGACGCGCCCCTCGGCGTTGAAGGTCACAACCACCATGCCCGAACCGGCCAGGAGTTTTGCTTCCTGGCCGAGAATCACCATGCGGCCAGGGTTGATTCCGCCAGGGACGAGTATCACCCCAGGAAAACACAAATCAGCATAAATTGCTGGATCTGGGCGGCGGATCATTCCGTAGATGCGATTCCCGGATGGGGCGACGATGTCAAATTCTTCTACAATCGTATTGTATGCATCTTTTTCTGGTTTTTCAGTCGGTAGGGTTGGTATGCAAGCGGTTTCTGGAGTAGTTATAACGATTGTTTCTGCTCCTGCAAGCTCTTCATTTGGAGTGAACAAATTGCACGCGATGGTGGTAACGAGCATGATGATAGATATTGCTAAAAAGGTTCGAATTCGCACGTTAATCTCCTTTTCTTGGGATAGACGCGACAGAATTCGCCGTGATTCCTGTCTTTATACCTGGGACACGGCGAATTCAAAGGGATAAGCAATGAGTTACATTGGAATTCTATTTAGGGGGAATAATAATCTTCATCTTCATCCGATCCTGGAGCAACTGTGGGGGCCCAGTCTGGGGCATCGTCGTAAAACTCATCATCGGTTAGCTGTACTAGATCGGTTCCGTCGACGTTGATGATCCACAGGTCTGGATTGCCACTTCGATCAGAGTGAAAGACAATCTTTTCCCCATCAGGAGACCATGCTGGATTGTTATCGAATTCATCATCTTCCGTTAGCTGGAAAATGCTATCAGGTGCTCCATCCCTGTCGATAATGAACAAATCTGTAGATTGTGCTGCATTGACTTGGGTGAATGCAATGCGCTCACTATCTGGGGACCATTCGGCGTTGATGATGGGAGTGCTGGTTTCAGTTAATTGAACAAGATCCGAGCCATCGGCATTCATCAAGAATATCTCGAAGTTGCCCGTTCTCGCAGAGATAAACATGATCTGGTTTCCGTCTGGTGACCAGCGAGGATTAAAATCTATTTGCTCTGGGAGATCGACGAGTTCAACCAGATTCTCGCCAGTGATGTCCATCTTATAAATATCGGGGGTGTCTTGCGGCTCATTGTCATGATCCGATTGGAACACGATCTGACTTCCATCAGGCGACCAGTCCGCATTGTTGCTGCGGAAATCTGTGACTTGAGTAAGTTCAGTTCCATCGGCGTAGATGGTGTAAAGGTTCCAATCCCCAGGCACCGCAAACAGCACTTGCGATCGATCTGGTGACCAATTGGGTATGACATTGCCTTCGAAGCCTGTTTCGAGATGTGTAATCTCGAGAGTATCGGTATCGATGATATATAATCCGAGGACATTAGGATCATCTCCACGCGTTGATGTGAACACGATCAGAGATGCCATCCCCTCAGGCGATTCGGGTGGGGTATCTGATTGCATAGGTGAGGATAGGATTGCGCCTATCATGGACAAAATGAGTAGAACTTGGATTTTCATGTTTCTCTCCTTTAGGTATCACTGACATGATTAATCTAAGTCAAAATGATTGTCACTCTGCGTTGTTTTTTCGATGGAATGGTGAATGGAACAAGTTGTATTTGCGAAAACGCGCATTCTCTAGTATAAAGAAATCTGAACAAAACTCAATACCCCTAGGGAGCTAATCGGAAAAGCTATGATAAAAAAATCCTTTCCTCGCATTCGTGTTCAAGGTACCGCCTTCGACCGTGGCTGTCAGTATGGTGAAAAGGCTTCATCTCGAATCCAACGCAATATCGAAATATATACGGAGATGTTTGCTCATTATGCAGGTTGGAATTGGAATCAAGCAAAATCTCATGCGCTGATATTTGAATCCGCGATCGCGGAATATCGACCACATTTCCTCGATGAGATGCGCGGTATCGCAGAGGGTGCTGGTGTACATTATGAGGATATTTTAACTCTGAATGTTCGCACCGAAATCCGCAATTATGCCATTGCCAAGAGCGCACCTGGAGAGTGTTCCTCCTTTGTGATCTTGCCTCCCGTATCTGAGGGCGGACGAACGCTCATTGGCCAGAATTGGGATTGGGTGGTGCCGGTTTCTGAGACCGTTGTCGTCCTGGAAGTAGAGGCTGAGGATGTGCCCAATTTCGTAACCGTGGTCGAGGCGGGTTTGTTGGCCAAGACAGGTATGAATTCCGCCGGGATCGGTATGACCACCAATGCCTTACATTCCGATTTGGAATCGAGCGCGGTATCTGGAGTTCCCTACCATGTAATATTACGAGCGATATTGGAGAGTGAGTCCTTCTCCGATGTGATCGCCGCGATCAATGGACCCCCACGAGCTTCTTCCGCAAATTACACCATTGCCCACCGAGATGGGGAGGCCTTCAACGCAGAAACCGCGCCAGGCGATTTCACGCGTGCGTATATTCATTTTCCAGAGGAAGATTTTTACGCGCACACAAACCATTATCTAAGTGAAGGTATCGATTTCAAGGATGTGGGTGTTTGGCACGGACCGGGCAGTCTTGTGCGTTATCACCGGTTGAGTCGATTATTGAAGACCCATAGAGGACCGTTTACTGTGCCCGATCTTCAGGGTGCCTTATCTGATCATTTTAATTTCCCTAATTCTATTTGCTCACATCCTGATCCTCGGGAGCCAGTGCAAGAACATTTTAAAACGGTGACCTCGATCATCATGGATTTGAATGATTCCACGTTATGGCTTGCTGCAGATAATCCCTGCCAGGCGCCATTTGCCGAACTACCTTATAAAGAATTCTTAGGGCTCTAGAGATTGTAAAGGTAGGCGGTGTAGGGGGCAACCTTCCCAGGAACACCCCCACTTAATTGTAATTTATAATTTATATAGCATATTTTTATTATGATAAGATGAGTTTCAGAGTGTTGCCGAATCCAAAGATATCATCTATACTTGGTGAATAATCTGAAAGGAGGAACATATGGCTTACAGTCACCAAAACTCAAAAGGCGTTACGTACTACCTACATTCCCGAGTTACTCAGTTGAAAGGTGGTCGTGAGCAGACAATTTATTTCTTTGCCAAGACAATCAAAGAAGGCGCTCTTGACGCGGTTCCTGATGCCTATATGGTATCGGAAACAAAGAATGGTCTGCCTGTACTAAAGAAGAAGCAGTAAGTCTTATATTCAGATTACCTAAGTGAACAAGGAGCCCTCTGATTTCAGAGGGCTCCTTGTTTTTTGATTTTAGAGGCAAATTGGGTTAGCTATTCCTTGCAGCTTCGAGGGCGGCTTCGATCTGTGAGAAGTGGCTACGAGTATGTAAGGCAAAACCTTGCTCATCAACGTTAGCCGTCAGGGCCATCAGGCGGCGTTTATCAGCCACAAATTCGTCTGGCAAGGCTTTGATGGCAGCGACTGTGATCGCTTCGCAGCGTTTGAGTTCAGCGATCAATTCAGCGAGGGGATAGGCATTGGCAATGGCGGCGTGCATCCCAAGATCATTGGAAAAGCCTCCCGTGCGGTAATTCCCGATGAAGCAGGTGATCGCCAGGTGCAGCCAGCGCTCGGAGTAGATCAGGTGGGCCAGGACCTCTTTGGCGCTCCACTCCTCTTCACCGGGTCGTGCTGAAGCTTGTTCATCCGTGATCCCCTCGAAGAGGGCATCCAGTTCCTGGTTGACTGCTTCATAAACATTGGCAGTGCGCTTGGCTAATTCATCTCCTGATCCGGGCAGCTCAGGTTTGGGACGTCCGGAAAGCTCCATATCGACGGTATGCTTTTCGCCACCGCGATAAAAAACGACTTCAACTACGTCACCAGCTTTCCTACCAGCCAGGGCTAACCCAAAATCTGGGAAAATTTTAAGTTCGTGTCCTCCGATGCTGAAGATGACATCATCCCCTTGCAGGCCGCAGGCTTCTGCCCCCATACCGGCGACCACATCCGAGATCTTCGCCCCAGTCTTAACTGGCAGCCCAAGCTCTTCGATCATCTCATCATCAACGAGGCCAGCAGGCAGCACGCCCAACATCGGTTGATCGTAGATACGCTTGTCGTAGCCAGTCTCACAGACTGATTTAAGATTGGCCAGGGCTGTTTCCCAGCCTGCAGAGATCTGTTTTTTAGTTTTTTTCCAGGCTTTGCCCTTGCCGATCCCTTTGTGAGTGACAGTTACCTGAGTTACATCGTCTTCTTCCGCTAGCGCAACGTTTACTTTCGTTGGCGCGGGTTCTTCAAAGCCAAACCAGGTGAATGCGATGCGTTTGTCTTCTTTGAGTTTGGTGAACAGGCCGCTGGCGTAATAACCCTCATTCCACCAGGCATAGAAACGTCCACCCTTACGGGCATCCGCCTCGGCGGAATTTGCAAACCAACTCTCTAGGGCCACTGATCCCGTAAAGGCTTGATAGATTTGCTTTGCAGGGGCTGCCACACTTACGATAAATTCTAACGAACGCGTATCAGACATGCTATTTCTCCTTTGAGTATTTTTGGCTCTTTGAGAAACTTCTAGGTTTAGGGGTGCGGAGCATCCCACGCACCCCTAAACCTAGTTTTTCCACGGCGTTTCCCAGAGATACAAACTTTCCGTCATCCAATTAATGTACTGAATGTGATTAGGCTTGGTTCACGCGGCCCAATATCTGATAGATCTCTTCTTTCAGGCCTCGCCAATAGCCCATCCCCAGGGCCTGATTTCAATCTTCGATTTTCCCAGTACTCGTTTCATGGGTACTTAGAAAGATCACTTGGGTTGGTTTTTATCGATGAATTGATGTACCTGGAAACTCCGTTGACTGTCGATTTGGGGTAAGGTTGCGCCATAAATGTACGGTGAGGCTCCAGCTAACCAGCCCAGAGGGAAATCGTATGTGATTTTGCTGGCTTCGTCGAGTTTTTGGACATGCTCAGACGAGAGTTCCCATTCCAGGCAGCCCAAATTATCTTTGAGCTGGTCCAAAGTCCGTGCGCCTAGGATGGGGATCATCAAAGCCCAGTCCTGCTGCTGCCTCACCCAGTTGATGGCCACCTGCGAAGGTGTGTGCCCAACTTCATCAGCCACGGCCTGCACCTCTTTGATCAATTTCTGTAAATCTTCGGGGAGTTCATCGATATCGTAACGTTTGGGATCTGCATTTTTGTCTGTGTATTTGCCGGTAAGCGTGCCCCCTCCTACTAACCCAAAGGGCATCACGGCCATATCCCAATGTTTGGCCATAGCAAGCTCGGCTCGCTCCACACTGCGGCTGCGCAGGGAGTAGGGGATTTGCAGGCCCACAAAGCGTGACCAACCACGGAGTTCGGATCGGGCGTTGGCCTCTGCCACAATCCAGGCCGGTGTATCGGATACACCGATATAATTGACCTTGCCCTGGCTTACCAGGTCATCAAGACCGCGCAGCACTTCTTCCACGGGTGTCATGAAATCCCACATGTGCAGGTACAGCAGGTCGATGTAATCAGTTTGCAAGCGCTTCAGGCTACGTTCCACAGAGTGCAGCATGTTTTTGCGGCTGTTGCCGCCCTGGTTGGGGTCAGTCTGTTCGGGAGTCGTGAGGGTATATTTTGTGGCGATTACGAAGTGATCTCGTTGAGATTTGGTGAATTCGCCCAAGAATTTTTCACTGGTGCCATTGGTGTAATTTACGGATGTATCGATGAAATTGCCGCCGGCTTCGGCGAAGTGATCGAAGATCTTTTGACTCTCTTCTTTGGATGCTCCCCATCCCCAATCCTCACCAAAGGTCATCGTGCCCAGGCATAGTTCTGAGACACGCACTCCACTTTTGCCTAAGAGTTTGTAACGCATGTTTCGCTCCTTATTGTTTGATGATTGAGAATCGCCAAGTTGATTATCAGTATTGGAGTAGAGGTGTACGCAGCATAGATTCCTACTCGATTGCCCAAGATAGAAGCCCAACGCCAACTTTAGACGATCATCTAATTAGATTATAGTCTAATATTTTCCGTTCGTCAAACTTCATCTCCGAGTGATCCACGGCTTCATTAAAGTCGTGTTGATTACATTGTCAATACGAATAATTGTCACCATGAGGAGTAGCTGAAGGGTCTAGCGAAGCGAGCGCTGTGCGAGATGCTTCACTCGCCAAAGGCGCTCCTGCGGCTGTTCAGCATGACAATTTTTGTGACCTTAACTAAAGCTCTGCGGAAAGATCCAGAAGGCTCTTATGGTTTTTAAGAAAGCCCTATTGAGTGGCCTGGCAAAATAAAGACTCTTAGTAGCGAAAGTTATTTATCCCCCGAAGCACCCCCCAATAGTAGTTCAACAAGTTCGTAGGTTTCCGAGATCAAATCAGCATTGATTGGTAGTTTGAATTCCTCATTCACCCGCAGAGTCAAATGTCCAGCGATTTCAATGACGCGTGGAGAAATACCAGGCAGAGTAATCAAAAATTGCAGTCGATCGATTGCGCTGGGACCTAGGGTAGGTTTACCCTGGCGGTGCAAGAATTCACCAATCGCGATCCCTGCGGCTCGGCGTGCGCAGACGCGCGCTTTGCCTTCATTGCCAGCTTGACGGGCAGCCTTGGCAATATTTAATTCATCTTGAAATGTAGTAAGCCAATCTGATTCGTGGCCCATAAATCCCGTGTCACTCGCTGAGGTCCTCCCCAGAGAGAGCATCTCTCCGGTAAAGGTTGTTCAAATCCTTCATTTGCTCTTGAAGGCTGTTAGTGAGGGCGCGGGGCGGCATCCGCCAGACCCAGTTGCCGCCGGGCGTGCTGGGATAGTTCATGCGTGCATCGTTGCCTAAATTTAAAATATCTTGCATGGGGGCTAAGGCAAACACAGCCACAGAAGACCAAGCCAGGCGGACCAGATCCCATGATATATTTTGACCATCGCGAGCCAGGTATCGGCGGGCATGATCGCGGATTTTTTCATCAGTGCGTTCATACCAGCCGCGCGTGGTGTCGTTATCATGAGTGCCAGTATATACTACGCAATTCGGGATGAAGTTGTGAGGCAAGAATTCATTTTCAGCGTCACTGTCGAAGGCAAAGACCAAAATCTTCATTCCAGGTAGCTCGAATTGCTCACGCAGCTCGACCACATCCGGCGTGATCTCTCCTAAATCCTCTGCAATGATAGGCAGCGTGCCCAGCGCTTCTTGAACAGCCGCGAAGAACTCTGCACCAGGGCCGGGCACCCATTGCCCGTAAATGGCTGTTTCTTCACCGGCTGGAATTTCCCAATAACCGGCAAACCCGCGGAAATGGTCCAAACGGACGATGTCGACCAGAGATAAGACCGCCCGCAGGCGGTCTAGCCACCAACTGTAGCCATCCTCGGCGTGGAGATCCCAGCGATACAGAGGGTTGCCCCAAAGCTGCCCGGTTGGCGAGAAATAATCTGGCGGCACGCCGGCAACGACTGTGGGTTGGCCAACAGCATTTAGGGAGAAGAGTTCCGGATGGGCCCAAACATCAGCACTGTCATGGGCGACAAAGATCGGGATATCGCCGATGATCTTTACACACAATTCCTTTGCTCGTTCTCGTAATACTGCCCATTGCCGGAAGAAGAGGAATTGCCAGAAAGCCTGTCGCTGGATGTCATCGGCGTGAGCATCCTTAAAGGCTCGCAGAGCTTTTGCATCGCGGCTTCGTAAGGGCGCGGGCCAATTGACCCAGGATCCACCCCCCTGGGCCTCTTTGATGGTCATGAAGAGCGCATAATCATCCAACCAATGGGCTTCAGCATCCTGGAATGATTCGAACTCAGAATGGATCTTGGGGGAGGAATTGGAAAGGAAACGTTCAAAGGCCTGGTTGAGCAGTTTGATCTTATAAGGGATCACATTCCCATATTCCACGCGCTCTATGGGAAAGGCAGGGCGATCGCGAATATCGTCGTATACCAGAAGGCCATCATTAAGAAGCGCTTCGGGACTGATGAGGTAGGGATTCCCTGCAAAGGATGAGAAGCACTGGTAGGGCGAATCGCCATAGCCGGTTGGGCCCAGGGGTAATACTTGCCATAAACTGCTGCCTGAGGCGGCCAGAAAATCGACCCATTCGTGGGCTTTGGCCCCGATATCCCCGATGCCGTATGGGCCTGGCAAGCTGGTAGGGTGAAGCAAAACCCCTGAGGCGCGCTCAAAATTCATGAGGCTCGCCTCGGCCCCGATCGATTTTCGTGTTGACGTTTATGGTAGTAGAAGGGTAATCAGCTTCTCGAATATCTGCAGGAATCGTAGCACCTGGCTCGATGATATACCCTGGAGGGACGTGGCTGTTCTTACCTGTCATCACCAAGGGGGGAGGCGTTTTCGAGCTGATACCGCCCAAGCGGGCTTTTTCTCCAACCCGAACTCGTTTATCGAGGATGGCGCGCTCGATTGAAGCGCCTGCGTGGATTTCACAATCTGTGAGAATGACAGATTCTCGCACGATCGCGCCAGCTTCGACTCGTACACCAGGCCCCAGCACACTTTGTTCGACGATGGCACCATTGGCAATCACACAGCCGTCAGTGATCATGCTGTCGCGCACTTGCGCACCGCTGGCGATACGTACTGGGGGGCGTTCTTCTGTGCGGGTGTGGATGATCCATGAGCGGTCGTTCAAATCCAGGGACGGAGGGTCAGAAAGCAAATCCATATGGGCCTGCCAATACGAAGACGTTGTCCCCACATCGACCCAATATCCTGAGAAGGGAAATGCAAAAACTCGCGCGCCCTCCTCCACCAAACCAGGCAGAATATTCTTCCCGAAATCATGTGCAGATTCTTTGGTTTTGTAATCTTGCCACAGGACTCGATCTAATACTTCCATGTTGAATAAATAAACGCCCATATTGACCTGGTTGGAAGCAGGTTGACTGGGTTTTTCCACGAAAGAGGTAACCCGATATTTGTTGTCTAGGCCAACGATACCAAAACGGGATGCATCTTCAATGGGTACAGTGATCGTCCCTAACGTAATATCAGCGCGGTGATCGATATGGAAGGCGATCATGGCATCATAGTTCATCTCGTAAATATGATCGCCAGAGAGGATCAAGACAAAATCTGGGTTGGTGCTCTTGATGAAACTAAAATTCTGTTGGACCGCGTCGGCAGTGCCTAGGTACCAATCGGTTGGGCGGCGGGCCTTATAGGGAGAATAGATACGCACTCCCCCGGTGAAGTCTCGATTGAGGTCCCAAGGCGCCCCCGAGCCAATATGTTCGATCAGCGAATGTGGGCGGTATTGGGCCAGGATCATCACGTCGAAGATGTTGGAATTGACACAATTTGAGAGGGTGAAATCGATGATGCGGTATTTCCCGGCAAAGGGGACCGCGGGCTTGGTTCTTTTGGCAGTTAAAACCCCTAGCCGGGAACCCTCGCCACCGGCTAGGATGATTGCTCTGGTTTTCATATGTAGACCCTTGGAATTGATTAATCGTTGCTGCTTATTAATGGGCGGAAGACAGGTTGAGGCTTGGCCTTTGGATCAGTGAGGAAGCCATCAGGCAGCGAAAGGGGTTGATAAGTCGCCCCGGTTCCTATGGTGCCATAGGGAACAATATACAGTTCAGTTGTCGCACCAGCCTCAAAGGGCTGGTAGGCGAAAATCAAGTAATGTCCGTCTGGGCTGAATTGAGGGTCGCGATAGCAGCAATTTCCATCAATGGGGTTGATCTCTGTTTCAGCTCGATGCAAATCGGCATTATAAATATAAAGGTGGCCAAAGCCATCGTTCCGACTAAAGCTGGTCAACGCGTAAAGGTACCCACCGTCATAACCGAAGTTCTGTAAATATGGGGACCTATCATAATCCTCTACTGCGAACCGCGCGGCTGGGATTTCATCGCTGCGATAGGGTTGCGCTTCACAATTGCCTACAGGGAAAATTTGAATCAAATCTCCTTGGACGCCGCTTAGGGCTGCCAGAACCATCAGAGACAGGGTTTCACCATCGTCAGACCAGCGCACTAGTCGAACAGATACGATGGTCTCTTTGGCTGTTTTCAATGGATCATACGCGGGGCACTCACTCATCTCCTCCAGATGGGTGGTGTATCTGGCTTCCCGAAGTTTTTCTTGATCAAAGGGTACGATGTATAAGGACCGGTTGACGGTGAGTGCGGCCAGGGTTCCATCAGGAGAGATCGCAAAAGATTCCACATAATCAGCGGATTCAAAACAGGCGATGAAATCTAACCGGCCAGTCGCAAGCTCCGCTGACCAAATACATTTTCCAGAGATGTAGGTCAGGCCGGTTCCGTCCGGCATCCAGGCGAGATCAGTTTTCGTTGTACCATCATTGGTAAGTTGTTGTGCGTCACTGCCATCGACATTCATCACCCAGATATTGTTTTCGTGGATCAAGGCGATCTTGTCGGCGCCACCTAGTGTTGGGATATCCGGAGTGCTCGTGGCGGTCGGTTCAGGTGTATCTGAGGGCGGAGCCTCGGTGCTTGTAGGGGGCTCCAATGTCGGGGTGAGTGTATCTTCCGCAACTGCGACAACCGGCTCTTCGGTTGCCGCTTCTTCTGGCGTGTTTGTGAATTCAGGTAAGGGTGTATCTGTGGGTTGCACGAGCGCCAAGGTCTCTGTGGGAGGAGCAAGTACGGCTGCAAGCGGTCCTGTTCCTTGATACCCAAAATAAGCCATGGCTAACGCAACGATCGCAACGATTCCCAATAAGACAAATCCCCCTACTGCTAAGGGTATCCAATTCCTTTTGGGCTTTGCTGGAACAGGTTGGGGGTAGGGCGTGGGTGTTGGCGTTGCGACGGATTGTTGGACGGTATAAGCGGGTGGTGCGTCCGCGGGTTGCTGCTGCAAAGGTCTGCCCGGCTCTGTGATCGCTGTTCTTTTTGTTGTGGTCAGGGTTTGATGCGTTCGGCCCTGAACAGCATCTCGGAGCGCATCTTCCATCTCCTTTGCAGTGGCGAAGCGATCGTCGGGGTCTTTCGCCAATGATTTCAGCATCCAAAGACTAATCTCTGTTGGGACATCTGGTTTGATCGTCGCCAGATCAGGAATGGGATCCAGGATGTGCATCATCATTACTTTAGCAGGGGTCGTTGCCTGGTAAGGCGTATCCCCTGTGAGCATTTGGAAGAAGATGATGCCCAACGAATAGAGATCACTGCGCCCGTCGAGCGCTTTTTCACCTTGAACCTGTTCGGGGCTCATATAGGCCGGCGTGCCAATGATATTTTCCCCTGTGAGGGTATGACTGCCATGTGTCAATCGAGCAATGCCGAAATCCGACAAGAAGGCATTATCATATTGGTCGAAGAGGATGTTGCCCGGTTTCATATCCCGGTGGACAATGCCCTTATTATGAGCGGCATCCAGACCGGCAGCCAGCCGCTCGGTGATCTTGGCTGCTTCCTGATACGATAGGCTTCCCCCTTTGAGTTTTTCTGCGAGATCTCCCCCTGACATCATGCGCATTACGATGTAGGGTTGACCATCCTCCTCGCCAAAATCATATACTGGGACGATTGCGGCGTGTTCGAGTGCGGCAACGGTCTTTGCTTCTCGCTCGAAGCGCACTCGGAATTGGGGGTCATGTAAGAAGGCACGTGGAAGAACCTTGATAGCGACATCCCGCTCAAAATTGGGGTCATATGCCTGGTAAACGGTCGCCATCCCGCCACGACCAAGCTCTTTTTTTATTTCATATCGTCCAATCTTTTCAAGGGACATATCGTCTTCCATCTCCGGTGATTTTGTGATTGTGGAAGTTTTGGCTAAGATAATTGATTAGTGCACATAGATTTAGTGATGAACTTCTCTGTCTAGCTGTGCAATCACGATTATACAACAAATTCATTTCGCTGGGGGTGACGAGAAACGCTCCCTTGACCAATCATCCCATCCAAGCTAAAATCCAGCTTCGCGGCTGGCCCGTTTTTTGGTTGCCAGCCGCTCTTTTGGCGTCTTATGTTTGAGAATCTGACCCAACGTCTGAATGGTGTTTTCGACAAATTGCGTCGTCGTGGCAAGCTCTCTGAGCGTGATGTCGATGCTGCTATGCGCGAAGTGCGCCTAGCCTTGTTGGAAGCCGATGTACATTACAAAGTAACCAAAGATTTTGTGGCCCGTGTACGGGAGCGAGCCGTAGGGCATGAAGTTTCGCGTGCTCTCAATCCCGGGCAGCAAGTGATCAAAGTCGTCAACGAGGAACTGATTTCCACGCTGGGTGAGCCGGCTTCGTTGGATTTGCGCGGCCCCAAGCCGCGTATGATCATGCTGGCAGGCTTGCAAGGCTCGGGAAAGACCACTGCCGCTGGCAAGCTGGCGCGCATTTTGCGAAGTCAGGGTGAGCGCGTTTTGCTGGTGGCCGCGGACCCTTATCGTCCTGCCGCTGTGCAGCAATTACAAACTCTTGGCCAACGCCTAGGCGCGGAAGTTTTCTCTGAGCCTGGCATCGCACCCCCTGAGATCGTCAAGCGTGCTCATGCAAGAGCACAGAAAGGCGGTTTCAGCGTTGCCATATTGGACACCGCGGGACGCTCGCAGCTTGATACCCAGTTGATGGACGAACTTCAGGCGATTAACCAAGAAGTGGAGCTCGCCGAAGTCCTACTGGTGGTTGATGCCATGATCGGCCAAGAGGCTGTCAATATCGCTCAGGGGTTCCGCCAAGCAGTTCCGCTGACTGGTTTGATCCTCTCCAAGATGGATGGCGATGCCCGTGGCGGTGCAGCAATCTCTATTCGATCTGTGACCGGTGTGCCGATCAAGTTCTTAGGCACTGGCGAAGGTCTGGACGCTCTGGAAGTGTATGACCCAGGGCGCCTCTCATCCCGTATCTTAGGTATGGGCGATGTGATTGGTCTGATCGAGAAAGCTGAAGCTTCTCTCGATGTGGAGGTCGCTGAGCAGCAGGCCAAGCGTTTGCTCTCTGGCGAGTTCACTTTGGATGATTTTGCAGACCAGTTGAAACAGGTCCGCAAGATGGGACCCATTGGTCAACTCCTGGATATGATGCCAGGCGGGATGGGGCAAATGGCTGCTGCCATTGATCCCCATGAAGCGGAGAATCAATTCAAGAAGACTGAAGCCATTCTTAGTTCCATGACAATCGAAGAACGCCAAAAGCCCAAACTCTTGAATGCCAGCCGTAGGCGACGCATTGCCAGTGGTTCTGGTACACAGGTTCGAGATGTCAATCAATTAGTCAAGCAATACCAGGAAGCCCGCAACATGATGAAAAGGATGAGTAAATCGGGTATGCGCGGACTTTCAGGTTTGTTCGGATGAAATCGTTCCTGCGGAAACAATAATGCGCCCCTTCAGCGCACCCCCTCTTATTGTGGTCGTAAGGTACGATCAAAACATGGTCTTTGTGAACGCCTTAGGTGTATCGCAAAGTCCCTAATAATCACATATCTGTAATTGAAGGAGACAGATCCATGGTACGTATCAGATTGCGCCGAGTTGGTGCAAAAAAGCAACCCAGCTACCGCGTTGTGGCAGCTGACAAGGAAAGCCCCCGTGATGGGCGGTTTCTAGAAGTTTTAGGATTTTATAACCCCCGCACGGAACCCTCGACGATCCAATTCACCGAGGACCGTGTATACCACTGGTTGAGCGTTGGCGCCCAACCTTCGGATGCGGTTCGCCGCCTGTTCGATCAGGTCGAGTTGTGGGATCGCTATCAACGTTTCAAGGATGGCGAAGATGTCGAGAAGCTACTGGAAGAAGCCGCAGCTGTGGTGGAAGCCCGTGATGTTGATCCTAGAACGCGCAGGGATGACTTGATTGGTCAGACCAAGAAAGCCGCAAAACCAACAGCGGAAGCAGAAGCCATCAGCGAGGTTGAAGAACCCGAAGCCGAAGAACCGGAAGCTGAAGCTGCAGAAGAAGCAGAAGAAGCCGAACAGGCTGAAGCCCCTGCGGAAGAAGAAGCCGAACAAGATGGAGCTTCTGCAGATACCGAAGCGGCTGAAGAGGTCGAAGAAGCCGATGATGCCGATGAGGCAGATGAGGCCGAAAAGTCTGAGGACTAGAAACCTGTTCTAATTCGCCGAACCTGTTGCAGTTAGCAATTATCGCTTTGATAGACACCTGGGAGGTGGATCTTGAAGGATTTAGTCGAATACATCGCTCGCTCGTTGGTGGATGATCCTATGGAAGTCCATGTGGATCAGAGAGGCCAAGGCTCAAAGGTTTACCTTCATCTCCGGGTTGCGAAGGAAGATATGGGGCGGGTGATTGGGAAAGGCGGCCGCGTAGCCAATGCCATCCGACAGCTTTTGCGTGTTGCTGCCGCTCAAGAGGGCAGATCGGCCTCGCTCGATATCGATGATCCGCGATGAACCGCAATAGGTTAGTATTTTCACCAGATCATAATTCAGGCTCGTCAACTTTTGACGAGCCTGAATTCTTAGTTGTTGGGAAACTTCGCCGACCTCATGGGTTGCGAGGGGATATCTTGATGTCTGTGCTAACAGATTTCCCCGAACGGCTGGTCGCTGGAATGCGCCTGTACGTGGGTGATGATCATCAACCTATTGATGTGAGCAAGGTGCGCTGGCATCGAAATGACATGCTGATTGCGTTCGATGGGTATGAAAACCGTGAAGACGCGGGGGTATTTCGCAATCAATTGGTTTCCGTGCGAATGGGCGATTTGCCGCCCTTGGAAGAAGGGGAGTACTATCTGCATCAATTAGTAGGGTTGCGTGTAATCGATAACATCGCGGATACTTTGTTGGGCGTGGTGGAGAAGATCATCGAGACGGGTGCGCCGCACGATGTCTTTCTGGTACGCGCAGAAGATGGCAGTGAATTGCTGATTCCCGATATCGAATCAGTCGTCAAGAGTATCAATATCCAATCATGTGAGATGCGCGTACATCTATTGCCGGGGTTAATCCCCGAGTAATGAATTGCGCTGCTCCCTGGCTCAGGGAATTTGGAGATCATTCAATGAATTCCAGGAGACCTTCTTGACACATTCAAAAGCGATATGGTATTCTGATGCACGCTCTCTAGCCTGTTTTAAAAGGAAATAGGCTTCCGAATTCAGGAATCTAGTATGCTTGGGGGCTGGTTTTGGACGACTTCCGCAAGTATTGGGTTGGTTTCAATCTCGTCAAAGGGATCGGGGCAGTTCGTTTTCGTGCCCTTTTGGACGCTTTTGGCGATCTTCGAACTGCCTGGCATGCTTCAGTCGAGGAAGTGCGCGCGCTGGGTTTTAGCAGCAGGATCATAAAGAACTTTATCAAGCTAAGACAAGAGATCTCTTTAGAGAACGTCTGGGAAGATATTCAGGCAAAGAACGCAAGCGTGCTGACGTGGGAAGACGATGAATACCCCCTCCTTCTATCTGAGTTCGACAACGCCCCCCCAGTGCTTTATATTCTCGGAGATTATCGCCCGGAAGATGATTGGGCTGTCGCCGTGGTAGGGACAAGACGGGTATCGGCATACGGCCGTCAGGTTACCGAGAACATCGTCCGCTCATTGGCCGCCAGCGGAGTGACCGTAGTCAGCGGATTGGCCAGGGGTGTAGATGCCATCGCCCACCAGACGGCTTTCGACGTGGGCGGGCGCACATTGGCCGTTCTAGGGTGTGGCGTTGATCGCATCTATCCGCCTGAACATCGTCGATTAGCAGAGCAGGTGATTTCAAACGGTGCGCTGATTAGCGATTACCCCATGGGCACACCGCCAGAAGCGCGTAATTTCCCACCCCGCAACCGCATCATCTCTGGGTTATCGCTGGCCACAGTGGTTGTCGAGGCCGGGGAGAAAAGCGGCGCGCTGATCACGGCGAATTTTGCTGCCGAACAAGGCCGGGAAGTTTTCGCGGTCCCCGGGAGTGTGTTAGCCCCTCAAAGCAAAGGCACCAACCGGTTAATTCAGCAGGGTGCTCACCCTCTCTTGGACCCAAAGGAGATCTTGGAGACCCTGGAGTTGACCTTGATTGCCGAGCACCGCGAGGCACGCGTCGTTTTGCCCGCAGATGCTACCGAAGCCCGTCTCTTTGAGATCTTAGGGCATGAGCCCTTGCATGTTGATGATATCCACGCTCAGGCAGATTTGCCGATTGAAAAGGTTACCGCTGCACTGGCGATGATGGAGTTGAAAGGCATGGTTCGACAAGTCGGCGGAATGCGCTATTATGCCGTTCGCGAAGCAAGCGCTGGATATGATGATTAACAGCAGAAAACATCTAATGGTGATTTACAAATTTAGGTGCATGGGTTGCGGAGCACACCCACGCACCTAAATCTGAAGTCTTCCGCGGCAATGCCGAGGAACATAAAACAAAATTATGCTTGAAAATTACTATGCCGTTATCATGGCCGGGGGAGGGGGAACCCGCTTATGGCCACTTTCCCGCAAGGCTAGTCCAAAACAAATGCTTCCTTTGGTGGGAGAGCGATCCTTGTTCCAGATCGCGGTTGATCGGCTGGAGGGAGTGTTTACCCCTGACCAGATCTTCGTGGTTACAGTGGCCGATCAGGCGAAAACCTTGCAAGGACAATGCCCAGAGATACCCACAGAGAACTACCTGTTAGAACCGATGCCACGCGGTACGGCCTCTGTGGTCGGGTTGGCAGCAGTTGCCTTGCAGCAGCGTGACCCGCAGGCTGTGATGGCAGTGCTCACTGCCGATCATATCTTCCAAAACGAAGCCCATTTTAGAAAGCTGCTGCTCTCGGCGTATGATGCTGCGCTTCAGGATCATCTGGTGACGCTGGGGATCGCGCCTACCTTTCCATCTACCGGGTATGGGTATATTCAACAGGGTGATTGGGTCGAAACCCAGCGTGAATTGGACGTGTACCAGGTGTTGCGATTTGTCGAAAAGCCCAACGAGGCTGGCGCTCGTGTGATGCTCGCAAGCGGCGACCATGTCTGGAATTCGGGGATGTTCGTCTGGCAGGTTGGACGGATCATGGCGGAGTTCGAGCGGCAGATGCCTGAACTGGCCTCGGAGCTTAATGAAATCTCGAATGCCTGGGACCAACCCCAAAGAGAGTCGGTGATCCAACAAATTTGGCCGCGCATCCAACCTGAGACGATCGATTATGGGATCATGGAGAACGCCAGCGATGTGGTCGTCATCCCTGCTGAGGGGTTGGGTTGGAATGACGTTGGAAGTTGGGAGGCGCTTTTCGAGGTGCTTCCTGTCGATGAACATGGCAATATCGTCCTGGGGGAGGCGTTTATCCCCATCGATACCCAGAGAACACTGGTATACAAAAAATCATCCCCAAGGTTGGTTGTGACAATTGGGGTGGAAGATCTGGTCGTGGTCGATACCGGGGATGTGCTCATGGTTTGTAAGAAGGATCAGGCGCAAAAAGTGCGTCAGGTTGTACAGCAATTGAAAGAGTCCGGCGGAAATTATTTGTAGATTGATGAATTTGCAACCCTGTATAGGGTTTGTATTGGAGTTTGTAGAATGGAAGCTTATTGTGTAAAGTGTAAGCAGAAACGTGAGATCAAAGATGCCCAGGCTGTGTTCACTGCCACGGGTACCCCCGCTACAAAGGGAATTTGCCCGGTATGCGATACGGGTTTGTATCGCATGGGGCGTACTGATGCTCATGAAGGTTTAGAGCCTCCTGAAGTGACTAAGCGTGCCCGAAAAAAGAAGCAAGTCAAACGTTCTGGAAAATTAGTTATCGTAGAGTCCCCAGCCAAAGCGAGGACTGTTGGCCGTTACTTGGGCAAGGGTTATAACGTAAAAGCCTCGGTTGGCCATGTGCGTGATTTGCTGCGTTCGCAGTTATCGGTGGATGTCGAGAATGATTTCCAACCTAAGTACCGTGTGCCTAATGAAAAACGCGAGGTTGTCAAGGAACTCAAAGCGGATGCGGCGAAAGCAGAAGAGATATTCCTGGCCACGGACCTTGACCGCGAAGGAGAGGCAATCGCATGGCATTTGCTGGAGTCCGCAGAGATTGAACCGGAGCGCGCCCGACGGGTAATCTTCCACGAGATCACGCGGCCTGCTATCGAAGATGCCTTCGCTAACCCGCGCCCTCTGGACATGGATCTAGTCAACGCCCAACAAGGTCGCCGAATATTGGACCGCTTGGTAGGATACAGCATTAGCCCGATATTATGGAAGAAAGTGCGCGGCAGGCTCTCTGCTGGGCGCGTTCAATCGGTTGCATTACGCCTGATTGTCGAACGCGAGCGCGAAATCGATGCCTTTGTACCGGAGGAATATTGGTCGATCAACGCTGAGTTTGCGCCGGATGGCGGCAAAAAGAATTTCATCGCAAGTTTGCGGCGTGTTGACGGAGAAAAGCCTGTTCTCCAAAAAGAGGCAGATGTCAAACCTCTGCTAGTGGATATGGAGCAGGCCAAGTACACGGTCAGCAAAGCAAAAAAGGGCACCCGAAGGCGAAAACCTCAGGCACCATTCATTACGAGTACGATGCAGCAATCGGCCTCACGCCGGTTGCGTTTCACTGCCCGGCGGACGATGCGTATTGCCCAGCAACTCTATGAAGGCGTGGATGTTGGTAGCGGCGGTCAGACGGGCCTGATTACCTATATGCGTACTGACTCGACCAACGTATCTGCGTTGGCGCAAACCGAAGTACGTAATTTCATCATCGACACCTATGGGGATAAGTATGTACCCGAGTCTCCCCCGACATACCGCACCAAGGCGCGCGGCGCTCAAGAAGCCCATGAAGCTGTGCGCCCCACTTCGATCTTGCGCACACCGAAATCGATCAAAGAGTTTCTCTCCCGAGACCAATATCGCCTCTATCAATTGATCTGGCAGCGCTTTGTGGCTTCGCAAATGGAATCAGCGGTCTATAATACGATCACTGTAGAAATTGAGGGCACTGAGGTAAAGCACAAATATCTCTTACGGGCCACGGGCTCAACAATCCACTTTCCAGGTTTCCTAGTGGTTTACAAAGATATCCAGAAGAACGGTGAAGAAGAATTGCCGGTACCGACCGATCTTACTTTAGGGCAGTTGATGAAGTTGATCCGCCTGATCCCGCAGCAACACTTCACTCAACCCCCACCCCGTTTTTCTGATGCCTCATTGGTCAAGGAGTTAGAGGAGAATGGGATTGGCCGCCCGTCAACCTATGCGCCAACGCTCTCGACACTGCAGAATCGTGGATATATCACTCGTGAGAAGCGACGCTTGATCCCCTCTGAGACTGGTTGCCTGGTAAACGACCTACTGGTCGAACATTTCCCAGGGATTGTGGATGTCAATTTCACTGCCGGAATGGAAAAAGATCTCGACCAGGTAGCAACAGGCAAGAAGAGTTGGGTGGAGATCATTCAAGATTTCTACGGTCCCTTTGAAAAGCAGGTGGAACTCGCCATCGAAAAGATGCCTGAGGTCAACGCAGGACCTGAACCCGTAGGGCGCGATTGCCCGGAATGTGGCCATGGGCTGGTTATCCGCTGGGGACGGCATGGAAAATTCATCGGTTGCAGCAATTTTCCCAAATGCCGTTATACTGAACCCTGGTTGGAGAAACTCGATATCAAGTGCCCCAATGATGGCGGAGAATTGGTAATCCGCAAAACCCGCCGGGGACGCGTCTTTTATGGCTGTTCTAACTACCCTGAATGCGAATTTTCATCCTGGAAGCTACCGCTACGCGCTCCCTGCCCCAAATGCAAAGGGTTGTTAGTTGCAGAGAACAAAAATCATGTCGTTTGTTTGAATTGTGATGAGCAATTCCTGCGCGATGATGTCATCTCTGATGATAGCGTAGCAGAAATGGCATAGTGCTTGCAACGAAACTAAGGCATTGCGTGTTTTCAAGGTCTGGTCTACAATAAAAGAACATTTGGGCTTTATCCCAAAGTGAATTTGGCAGCCAGATTGATACGAAGAACCTGTTTGGGAGAGACACTAGGAAT
>CAYTKR010000063.1:0-26964 GCA_964438295.1 uncultured Anaerolineales bacterium | reverse complement strand
TATCGGGAACTCAATTCCCTGATTGAGCATATCGAGACCTGAAGAACGATGTAAGGAATTATGAATGAGTAAACATAATAAATCTAAAAACAATATCATTTCTCCTTATGGTGGTGGAAAATTGATAAACTTGATTGCGACTGGCGCTGAACGGGAAGCGATGGTCGAACAAGCTACCCATTTCCCAGATTTGCAGCTTTCTGACCGGGCATTACACGATCTGGAATTGTTGTCGGTGGGTGGCTACTCGCCTCTGGATCGCTATATGGGCAAGGATGACTATCAGCGCGTGCTCACCGAAATGCGCCTGGCTGATGGCACATTGTTCCCCATCCCGATTACCCTAACCATCAAGAAAGAAGATTTACCCACCCGGTCAGAATGGATTGCCCTGCGGGACGCGCGCAACTACCTTATCGCCGTGATGCGCATCGAGGAAGTTTATACCTGGGATCCGCTAAGGGAGGCACGCCTGGTGCTCGGGACCACCGATCACCGCCACCCCCTGGTTTCTGAAATGGAACGTTGGGGTGACCTTTGCATCTCCGGTGAATTGAAGGTCGTCAACCCTCCCAAATATTATGATTTCCAGGATATTCGCAGAACGCCCGCTGAGACCCGCGCCTTGCTAAGTGAAATGGACAATCAAAATGTGGTTGCCTTCCAAACACGTAATCCAATGCATCGCGTGCACGAGGAACTTACCAAACTGGCTGCCAATGAGATCGGCGGTAGTTTGCTGATCCACCCTGTTGTGGGAATGACCAAACCTGGCGATGTTGACCACTTCACGCGCGTGCGGGTGTATAAGGCGCTAAAAGAAAACTATTACGACAAACTAAAAACCGTGCTCAGCTTGCTGCCTTTGGCCATGCGCATGGCTGGCCCCAAAGAAGCTCTTTGGCACGCTATCATCCGGCGTAATTATGGCGCCAACCATTTCATTGTCGGTCGCGACCACGCTGGTCCGGGCAGTGACAGCGCTGGCAAACCCTTCTATGGGCCTTATGAAGCGCAGGAAATGGTCAGGCAGTATGAGGGGGAGGTCGGTGTAAAAATGGTGCCCTTCCAGTGGATGGTGTATCTCCCTGACCAAGAGCAATACTTGCCCGCAGACCAGGTTCCCGAGGGTGCTCAAGTTAATACGATTTCTGGAACCCAGGTACGGGAAGATTATTTAGCCAAGGGCAAACTTCTGCCCGAATGGTTCACTCGCAAAGAGACCGCCGAAATCCTGGCGGAAGTTCACCCGCCCAATTTCAAGCGCGGGTTATGCTTGTGGTTTACAGGGTTAAGCGGTTGTGGAAAATCTACCATTGCCAGCGCCCTGATTCCGATGCTCATGGAGCACGGCCGCCAGGCCACAGTTCTGGATGGCGACGTTGTCCGCACGCACCTTTCCAAAGGCCTGGGGTTCAGCAAGGAAGACCGTGATGTTAATATTCTGAGGATTGGTTTCGTGGCTGGTGAGATCGCCCGCCATAATGGTACGGTAGTTTGCGCGGCTATCAGCCCCTATAGAGCCACCCGAAACGAAGCCCGTAAGATGTCTGGCGAAGACCGTTTTGTCGAGATCTATGTCAATACGCCTTTAGAAGTTTGCGAGGCTCGTGATATCAAAGGTCTCTATGCTAAAGCTCGCCGTGGGGAGATCAAAGGCTTCACAGGCATTGACGATCCCTACGAAGAGCCGGTCGATCCAGAAATAAAACTCAACACGGTAGATACAACGCCTGAAGAAAATGCGCGCGATATTGTCAATTACCTGAAGGAGCAAGGTTTCATTCAATAGGATATCTGGAATGCCTGAATTGACAGAGCTTTTTGACCTAACTGGCCGGGTGGCAATTGTCACTGGTGGAGCAGGGCTATTAGGAGCCGAATTTTGCGAGACTTTGGCTCGCGCCGGCGCAGCGGTTGTAATTTCCGATTTGGATGGGGATGCTGCAGAAAAATTGGCGGCTTCTTTATCACAAAGGGGATTCCAGGCCCTGGGCGTGCGTACGGACGTTACCAATGCTGTTTCTGTTCAAGAATTGGTGGATTCGTCCCTAGAGAAGTTCGGCCGCCTGGACATCCTGGTCAACAGCGCCGCACTGGACCCCAAGTTTGACCCTCAATCTCAGAAGTCCCATTCGGGTGCCTTCGAAGATTATCCCCTGGAATTGTGGCAGCAAGCCCTGGATGTAAATCTTACTGGCATGTTCTTGTGTTGCCAGGCTGCTGTAAAACCGATGCTGGGTCAAAATAGCGGGGTGATCATCAACGTTTCTTCGATTTATGGCCTAACTGCACCAGATCAGCGCCTGTACCAGCGAGAAGGACAACCCGCTCAATTCAAACCAGTGTATTACACGGTTAGCAAAGCCGGGGTGTTGGGTATGACCAAATATCTGTCAGCTTACTATGCTGGCAAAAATATTCGTGTCAATACACTGACGCCCGGGGGCGTATTCAACGACCATAACGACGAATTCCTCGAAGCCTATTCAGCGCGCGCCGTGATCGGGCGCATGGCCGAAAAGGACGAGATGAATGGCGCCATATTGTTCCTGGCCTCTGATGCTTCAAAATACATGACCGGTGCCAATCTCATTGTTGATGGAGGCTGGACAACTTGGTAAAGGAGCTATAAGTATCCAGTAAAAGTTGTCCGAAAAACTAGATACCAAACACTGAAAACTTATGACAGAAGTACTCGCACTCATTCCTGCCCGCGGCGGCTCCAAATCCATCCCCCGCAAAAACGTAATCGACTTTGCCGGGCACCCCTTGATCGCTTACAGTATCGCTGCGGGTTTGACCGCTGAGACAGTCACCCGGGTGATTGTCTCCACGGACGATGACGAGATCGCTGAGATCTCGCGCCGCTATGGAGCAGAGATTCCCTTTACCCGACCAGATCAGCACGCCCAAGATCAAACTCCCGATTTGCCCGTCTTCCAGCATGCGTTGGAATGGCTGGAAGCCAACGAGGGCTATCGACCCGACATTGTTGTCCAATTGCGCCCTACATCCCCCTTCCGTCGCGTCTGGCACATCGATCAGGCTGTGATGCGCCTAATCGAGCACCCCGAAGCAGACGCTGTTCGTACGGTTTGCATCCCATTTCAGAATCCCTTCAAAATGTGGCGCATTGGCACAGATGGTTTTATGCAGCCCATTGGCAGGAATTTAGGCATCTCTCACGAGCCTTACAATCAGCCTCGCCAGGCTTTGCCAGATATTTACTGGCAGACCGGATATGTCGATGCTGCCTGGGCTGATACGATCAAGTTGAAGAATTCGATGACCGGTGATCATATCTTGCCTCTGATTATCGACCCTAGTGAATGGGTAGATATCGATTCGCCAGATGACTGGAGAAGAGCAGAACGAATATTAGAAAACGGGGAGATTACTTTACAGGATTTAGGATTTGAATTAGCGAAAAATAACGGAGAAAAATATGCCTGAGATCAAAATTGGTGACCAACTCGTTGGCGATGACCACCCAGCGTATATCATCGCTGAAATTGGTGTCAATCATAATGGAATTTTGCAATACGCTTTCGATTTGATCGATGCCTCGGTTGATGCTGGTGCAGATGCGGTCAAATTCCAGAAACGAAACCTAGAGAAACTTTACCCTAAAAAATATCTCGATAATGCCAATGTCGGCGAGAAGAACCTCAATTACCTGTTACCCATATTACAACGGGTCGAGCTTTCTGACGAAGACTATTACAAAATCGTGGAATATTGTCGAGAAAAAGGTATCACCTTCATGTGTTCTGCCTTCGACGAAGATAGTGCAGATTTCATCGAATCCTTGGGGGTCCCAGTATACAAGGTCGCCTCAGCGGATATGATCAATCTGCCATTGATCGATTACCTCATTGGCAAGGGCAAACCGTTGATTGTCTCGACGGGTATGTCACGCATGGAAGAAGTGGAGACCACGGTTGAGTTCCTCAAGCAGCGCCAAGCAGAGTTTGTATTATTACATTGCAACAGCGCCTACCCGGCATCTTTCCCGGATATCAATCTGCGTTTCATGGATCGGTTGCGAGAATTTGATGTACCGGTGGGCTATTCGGGGCACGAGCGCGGCATCTCAGTTTCAACGGTCGCTGCGGCTCTAGGGGCCAGCGTGATCGAACGGCATATCACGCTCGATCGCACCATGGATGGACCTGACCATGCCTCGAGCCTGGAGCCGCATGGCTTCAAGAAGATGGTGCGGGATATCCGCCAGGTCACCCTTGCCTTAGGGACAGGTGAGGAGAAATTCTTCACCATGGGCGAGATCTTAAACCGCGAAGTGCTTGCCAAAAGCTTGGTAGCAACGCGCCATATCGAGCCCGGCGAGAAAATCACCCGCGAGATGGTCACGGTCAAAGGTCCTGGTCAGGGGCTTTCACCGCAGCGCTATACCGATCTGATTGGACGCACAGCGGAGCGCGAGATTGAAACTGACGAACCCTTCCTCCCCGCGGATGTAGGACGTAGAGTCACCCTGGATATGGAACATACCTTGCCGATGGAATGGGGGTTTGTCGTACGCTTCAACGACTTCAGGAACATGCTCAAATACCAGCCTCCCTTGCTGGAATTCCATTTCACTGACAAAGATCTTGATGAACCTTATCCAGGGGATGATTTGGACATGCAGTTGGTGGTTCATGCGCCAGAATTCTGGAGCAATCACCTGGTGGATCTGTGTACCTTCGACGACGATCACCGCCAGGCATCGGTCGATATTTTGCAAAGAGCCATAAACGTCACTCGGGATATGGCCCCTCATTTTGTTGGCACGCCCAAAGTGGTCGTGCACCCTGGCGCTGCCAGTATCGATCACCCCATCGAAGACCATAAAGGACTCTACGACAATCTTCGCCGATCCGTCGAAGCGCTCGAACGTGATGATGTTGAAGTGTTGATCGAGAACCTCCCGCCTCACCCCTGGTATTTTGGCGGCCAATGGCTGACGAATGCTTTTATGGATACCTACGAAATCCGAGATTTCTTGGACTCCATGGGCATGATGACGTGTTACGACACTTCACACCATAAGTTATATTGCAACTGGGCGCATGTTGATTTCTACGAACAGGTTGAAGTGATCTTACCTTATATCTCCCATCTGCACTTATCGGATGCGGCCGGCCTGGACGGGGAAGGGTTGCAGATTGGTCAGGGAAATATCGATTGGGTGCGGTTCTTCGAAGTTGCCAAAGATTATCGCGGCACCATGATCCCGGAGATCTGGCGCGGTCATCAACGAGGCGGGGAGGGGTTCATCGTTGCCATCAATCGCCTCTCAGACGCGTATAATAAAGCGATCGCCGATTAGCATTCTCACCAAAGTTCACAGCCACAAGTATCTCATAGAGAAATTCCACTTAAAGTCTTCGAGACTTGGTGGTAACACTTGAAACCCTATTTGAATTTAATTCAACGCTCTCGCAATGCCTGGTTACGCGCCAAAACAGATCATCGCCTGGCGCGCCTGACCCGTCAAGTATCAGAGCAAGCTCGTCCAGATTCTGGTCAAAGCCCCGTTGCGTTCTTCAACGCGTCTTCTCGACTGGGGGGAGTGAGCCTGAACGCGGCGTTCACACAATTGACCTCGCTGGGCCTCCAGCTTGATGGTGTGCCAGTAGTTCATTTCGCTTGCCGGGTAGGCATGAGCCGTTGTGTGCTGGGCACGAACCCCGATGATTACAAAGCTTCCCCTCCCTGTGAAACCTGCATTGCCCAATCGCAGAAATTGTTTGCGTCAACACCAACTCATTGGTTTGAGTATGCGCCTAACCAAAAACTGGCTTATGACATTGCTTCCCTCAGTCTTGAAGAGCTCAGCAATTTTCAATTCAAACAAGCTAATGCCCAAACCCCAATTCCTCTGGGAGAATTGGTGCTTCCTTCACTACGTTGGGCCTTGCGACGACACAATCTTCCCGATGACGAAGCCACCCGTCACCAACTACGTGAATATATCCTCTCTGCGTGTCGAGTTGCTGAAACCTTCGATGACTTTCTGACCAAAGTCAAACCGGGCGTTGTTGTGCTCTTCAATGGGTTGCAATTTCCCGAAGCCACCGCGCGCTGGGTGGCCCGTCAGCATGGTATTCGCACGGTCACCCATGAAGTCAGCTTTCTACCATTCTCAGCCTTTTTCACCGAGGGTGACGCCACAGCTTATCCTATTGTGATCCCTGAAGAATTTGAATTATCCCCTTCGCAGAATGCTCTCTTAGATGAATATCTCAGTCACCGCTTCAAGGGTGAGTTCACCATGGCGGGGATTCGCTTTTGGCCAGAGATGATGTCGCTTGATGGTAAATTATTGGATTATGCGGCGCGTTTTGAGCAGATTGTCGCAGTGTTCACCAATGTGGTTTTTGATACCAGCCAAATTCACGCCAATACCGTTTTTCCGCAGATGTTTGCCTGGCTAGATCTAGTTTTTGAGATTATCAAGTCTCATCCCCAGACGCTCTTTGTAATCCGTGCGCACCCCGATGAGAAACGCCAGGGAACTCGCAAGCAAAGCCGTGAAAGCGTCAGTGATTGGGTGGTGAACAATCAGGTTGATCAGCTTCCCAACGTAATCTTCATTGATTCAGGAGAATATATCAGTTCGTATGATCTGATCCGTCGGGCTAAGTTCGTGATGGTCTACAACTCTTCCATCGGGCTCGAGGCAACGCTGTTAGATACCCCGGTCCTGTGTGGCGGAAAAGCACGCTTTACCCAATATCCGATCGTTTATTTCCCCCAAACACAACATAAATATCGAGATGCGGCCGAAGAGTTTCTGGTTATGGAATCGCTACGTATCCCGGAAGAGTTTAAACGTCACGCCAGGCGTTTCTTGTACTATCAACTCTTCAAGGCATCCTTGCCTTTTGATGAGTTCATCGAAGCTCATCCTACAGCAGGGTATGTCCAATTAAAATCATTTTCCTGGCAAGAGTTGACCGTGGAGCGGTCGCAAACCATGCGTGTTCTCGTAGGAGGCATTTCGCATAACCAGCCCTTTTTCCTGCCGGATGCTGGGGGGAGGCAGTGAGTATTAAGCTATTGCTCAAGCTGGCGCGCTGGCGCATTCGCCGGATGATGGTGTTTGTTCAATATGGCACATTGGATCGAGTTCCAATTTTCTTTGCCAACTCATTCCCTAAGAGTGGCACGCATTTGTTGACCCAGGTGTTACAAGGCTTGTCCCAGCTTGGCCCAGCGGTCAATAGTGGACTTCCCGCGGTGGTGACCTTTGATGGGCCAACCGGCCAGCCGCGCAAACAGCAGGAAATTTTCCGAGATTTGCAGCGCTTCCGCCCGGGGGACATCGCATATGGTCATTTGCACGCCCTTCTTAAAGTCGTCTCATTCCTAACGCGTGACGGAATGGTGCCATTCTTCATCTTTCGCGATCCTCGGGATGTGGTTGTCTCCCATGTGCACTATGTGACGGAGATGGAACCCAACCATGTTCACCATCATTTCTATCGTTACGAGTTAATGACCTTCGAAGAACGCCTGATGACCAGCATCCTGGGCCGCCCTGAACTCGAGGTGCCTTTTCCGAATATCCGCGGGCGGTTTGAACCCTATTTGGGCTGGCTCGATTGTCCCGAGGTTCTGATTTTGCAATTTGAAGGTTTTATCACTCACCGAGAACAGACCTTACATCGGGTACTGGATCACGCTCGAGGTCGCGGGTTCCCAATCCATGTTGAAGAGCAGGAGGCGCTCGAAGGGTTGAAATCCGCCATCGATCCGCAAAGATCCCCAACGTTTCGAAGTGGAAAAGTCGGCAAATGGCAGGAAGCTTTCAGCGAGGAGCACAAATCAACCTTCAAAGACATTGCCGGAGATTTATTGGTGCGATTGGGGTATGAGCGTTCCAATGACTGGTGAACGCCCGCTTTGCTCTGTGGTGATCCGGGCGTATAACGAAGAGAAACACATCGCCCGTTTGCTCACAGGCATCACCCAGCAGACCATCGAAAAAGCAGAAATTGTGCTCGTGGATTCAGGCTCCACGGACCAAACCGTTGTGATTGCCTCCCAGTATCCAGTAAAGGTGGTCACAATTTCACCAGATGAATTCACCTTTGGCCGCTCTCTGAATCGAGGGATCCAGGCGGCGAGTGGCAAATTCATTGTCATCATCAGCGCGCATTGTTATCCCGTCTACCCCGATTGGTTGGAGCAGTTATTGAAACCGCTGCAGGTTTCACAAGTGGCGGTTAGTTATGGTAAACAGCGTGGAGCGGACACCAACCAATACTCTGAGCACCAGTTTTTTCGGAAATATTTCCCAGATACATCACAACCTCGTCAGGGACATGCCTACTCCCACAATGCCAACGCCGCCATCCGCCGCGCGCTATGGGAGCAACATCCTTACAACGAATATGTCACTGGTTTAGAAGATTTGGCCTGGAGCAGTTGGGCTATTGGGAAAGGTTATGACATTGCCTACGTGGCTGAAGCGGAAATCGTTCACGTGCACGATGAGACACCTTCTCAGGTGCACAATCGCTACCGACGCGAAGCTATCGCCATGAAGCAGATTCTGCCTGAGAGCAAGTTCACGTTGTGGAATTTCCTCCGCCTGTGGTTGGGGATGACATTCTCGGATCTGATGCATGCCCGTAGAGAGCATGTTCTTAGAGAAAATTGGGCGAGTATTTTGTGGTTTCGTTTTCTGCAGTACTTGGGCACATATCAAGGGTATCGCTATTCAGGGAATGTCGATGCCCAGCTTCATCGGGCATTTTATTACCCGCCTGGGATTCTCTCGCAGAAAACGCCGGCACCTCGACGGGTCGAACCCATCCAATATGGAGAGTTGGAAGAGTAGGTTTATAATCAAACTATGAAAAAGATTGTTGCCCTCATCCCTATGCGACATAGTTCCCAGCGAGTGCCGGAAAAGAATTATCGCCTGCTGGGGGGAAAACCGTTATTTCATTATATTATCGAGACCTTGCTGAAAGTTCCCGAAATCGACCAGATCGTCGTAAATTCAGATAGCCCGATCATTGTTGAGGGTCTGCAATCGAATTTCCCCAGCGTCCATGTGCTTGAACGACCTGAGCATCTCTGTGCTGAAAATGTGCCGATGAATGAAGTATTGGCCTTCGACACATCCCAGGTCGAGGCAGATTTCTATTTGCAAACCCATAGCACCAATCCATTATTGCAAGCGCAAACGATCTCGAATGCGATTCAAGCATTCTTGGATCAGTACCCGGCACATGATTCACTTTTCTCCGTGACGAGTTTGAAAACCCGCTTGTGGGATCGGTTGGGCCGCGCGATCAACCATAACCCGGCATATCTACTCCAGACACAAGACTTGCCGCCCATTTACGAGGAAAATTCTTGCATTTATATCTTCACCAGGGATACGTTAGCGACGCGTCGAAACCGTTTGGGGGAAAGGCCACTCATGTACGAGATCGATCCTGATGAAGCTTGGGATATTGATGAAGAGCTGGATTTTGAGATAGTAGATTATCTAATGTGCCGGGGAGTTGATAAATAATATGCCAACCGTATTCTTTTCTGCACCTTATATGATCCCATTCCTCGATCGCTTCCAACCTGTTTTGGAGAGATACGGAATCGAATTGATCGTTGCTGAAGTGGATGAACGTCTGGAAGAAAACCAAATCTTAGCCTATGCAGGAAAGTTTGATGGCGCCATATGTGGGGATGACCGCTATACTGAAAGAGTGTTGAAAGCGTGCCTACCGCGCTTGAAAGTCATCTCCAAATGGGGAACGGGGATAGATTCGATAGATCAAGAGGCCTGCGCTCGATTAGGGATCAAGATCGGCAATACGCCCAACGCATTCACGCTCCCTGTGGCTGACACCATAATGGGGTATATTCTCGCCTTCGCACGCCGTCAGCCCTGGATGACCCAGTCTATGAAGAGAGGCCAGTGGGAGAAGGTCATCGGCCGCTCCCTGAGTGAATGCTCAATTGGAGTGATTGGTGTTGGCAATATCGGCAAAGCGGTTCTCAGGCGAGCCAGTGCATTCGGTATGGAATTATTAGGCAATGACATCATCGAGATCGAACCTGATTTTGTGCACGAGATGCGCCTTGAGATGACATCCTTGGACAATTTGTTGGGGCGTGCAGATTTCGTCAGTGTCAATTGTGATCTCAACCCGACCAGTATCCACTTGATCAATGCAAAAACTCTGGCAATGATGAAACCTGAAGCTGTATTGATCAATACAGCCCGCGGCCCCATTGTCGATGAACACGCACTGGTCGAGGCGCTCAATGCAGAGAGAATTGCCGGGGCGGCATTAGATGTTTTCGAGGTGGAACCCCTCCCAGAAGAGAGTCCTTTGCTCCAAATGGACAACGTCATGATCGCGCCCCATAACGCCAATTCCAGCCCTATGGCCTGGGAGAGAGTTCATTGGAATACCATCCGCAATCTGTTAGAAGGTTTGGGGATCGACACATCAGATCTAGAATCGAGAAAATAAATTATGGAGAATAACACGAATCTGCAACGCTCGATGCTCATCACAGGGGCAGCCGGTGGAATTGGTCGCGCAACGGTTGAGTTGTTCAACGAGAAGGGCTGGCGAGTAATTGGGGTTGATCGCGCCCCCTATGGCGATTCATTTCCCGAGGATGGTCTGTTCATTCAAGCAGATATCTCTGACGCCTCGGCGCTGGAAGAGATTTTTCACCAGGCTCGAGATTTCACAGACTCTTTGGATGCACTGGTCAACAATGCCGCCTATCAAATCACGAAACCGTTGTTGGAAACTAGCGTGGAAGAATGGGATGCTGTCATGGCCTCGAATTTACGTTCCGTATTTTTGAGCGCAAAGCTGGCCTATCCATTGTTGAAAGAAGATGGTGGGGGCTCAGTGGTGAATGTCTCTTCCGTTCATGCTGTAGCGACTTCCAAAGATATCGCTGCCTACGCTGCAAGTAAAGGTGGCTTGCTAGCCCTGACGCGTGCTATGGCGATTGAGTTTGCACCGGATCATATCCGTGTGAATTCCATCCTGCCAGGGGCTGTTGACACGCCTATGTTGAGAGCAGGGATGAACCGCGATCACGCTGGAGGGGGAGACCTTCAGCAGCGCCTGGAAAACTTAGCTCGTAAGACTGTCAGTGGCAAAATCGGCACTTCCGAAGAAATTGCCCAGGCGATTTACTTCCTGGCAGATGGGACTCAATCATCCTTTATGACAGGCCAGGCCATGATCGTAGATGGGGGGGCAACGGCGAGATTGAGCACGGAATAGCCCCCGCTCCTTATTTTCTGATATCTCTTGTTTTGAGTACGTAACTTCAATGATCTATGTCTGAAATTCGATCAACCATCAAGAAATTATTTCCACCTGCGGTGTGGGAACCCATCAGCAACACACGCTACGCTATTCAACGCGCGGCGCAATGGCCGGCCGCCCTTCTGCATCCCTGGCGACGCGAAAGTTTTCAACGACTGGGTGAGTTGAAAGACATCTACAAGGGGGAGCGCTGCTTTATCATTGGCAATGGTCCCAGCTTGAAAAATACCGATGTTTCTATTCTGAAGAATGAGTTCACATTCGGGATGAATCGTATTTATTTAGCCTTTCCCTATTGGGGGTTTCCCACAAGTTTCTTGGTGTCAGTAAATGACCTTGTCAATGAACAGTGTTTCGAAGATTTTCAAGGTCTGGATCTGCCTAAGTTTTTCTCCTGGAGATCGCGTGCCTTGCTTTACCCTCAAGGAGAGCCTGACGATAACACACATTTTCTTTTCACCACCTATACTGGCCCAAGGTTTGCTCAGGATGTGCGCGGCAGGCTGTGGGAGGGGGCTACGGTAACTTATGTTTGTTTGCAACTAGCGTTCCACATGGGCTTCGAGCAAGCAATCCTCATCGGGGTGGATCATAGTTTCACCAGCAAAGGCCAACCTAACACCACGGTGGTTTCTGACGGGGATGACCCCAACCATTTCGACCCAAAGTACTTTGGGAGAGGCTTTCGCTGGCAATTGCCCGATTTGGATACCTCTGAGCAAGGCTATTGGATGGCTCGGAGTGCATTCCAGTCAGCCGGGAGAGAGGTGATAGACGCCACCATTGGGGGCCAACTGACCGTATTTCCAAAAGTCGAATACGCGTCCTTGTTTTAGCAAAGAGGTCAATCAGTCCATTTTATGATAAAAGGGTTTTTCGAAGAATCGCCGTGGTAGTGATTCACATTTGGGCTATAGGGTGTGCGAAGCACGCCCCATATCCCAAGTGTGAGGATACTCTCGATAGTTCCAATAGAGTCATTGAAAATTAGATGAATTCGGCCACGAAGCAATTCATGCCAAAGCACTCCCGATGGATTTTGGCGATAGTCTTGGTAGTTATATTTGCGCTAGGGTTTTTCCTTCGCATGGTGGATCTATCAGATCCACCCTTAGGGTTTAATCCCACCCGCCAACTGCGCTCTGCGATTATTGCTCGAGGGATGTATTACGCTGCACAAACGGAAGCAGACCCTTTGCAGCGTCAAACGGCACTCACGCATTGGAAGATGATGGAGCGCTTGGAGCCATCCGTATTAGAATCGATGGTCGCGGCTACGTATCGATTGATCGGCGAGGAGCAAGTTTGGGTCGCTCGCATCTACACATCCATCTTTTGGATGATTGGGGCGGCTGCCCTCTACGATTTGGCTCGACGAATGACATCGGCTTTAGGGGCAATATTTGGAATAGGCTACTTTTTGTTTTTGCCATTCAGCATACTGGCCAGTCGTTCTTTTCAGCCTGACCCGGGGATGATTATGCTGGTGCTCATGACAGGTTGGGCTCTGTTTCGATGGTCCGAAACGCGCTCCTGGCGCTGGGCGGTTCTAGCTGGGATCTTTGGGGGCGTCGCAGCCCTGGTCAAAGTTATGGCTGCTTTTTTTGTTGGGGGAATGGCAATTGGCGTCGCGATCTTTACTTTGGGGGTCCAATCTGAGACTGAAAGCGACAAAGCACAGAGACGGCATTTCCCCAATTTGATTTCTTCGTTGCGTACCCCTCAGATTTGGGTGATGGCAGTCCTGATGGCGGCTCCTGCGTTGACATATTACCTGGTGGGATCAGGCGAGCAATCATCTTCCTTTTTCGTCAATTGGACTATCTTGTCTCGCTGGCGGGAAGTACTTACCCCATCCTTCTTTATGCGCTGGATGATCCGAGTAAGCAGCCTGATGGAGCCGAGTGTTGTCCTGGCTGCATTTGTGGGGACCCTCTTAGTTCCCCGTCGCAGTCGGGCGTTATTATGGGGATTTTGGGGTGGGTATTTGCTGTATGGTCTGACGTTTCCACACCACATCACCACGCATGATTATTACCATCTACCTTTGTTAGCTGTTGTGTCGCTATCACTCCCAGTATTAGCTGCTAGTGTAATTGATGTAGTAAAACGCAGCGGAATTTTTATCCAGGTTTTTTTCGTCATGGTCGCCTTAGTTGCGGCTATATATAACGCTTGGCTGGGGCGTTCGATCCTGGTGGGACAGGATTTTGGCCACCATCCTGCCTATTGGAGTGAAGTCGGTGAATTGGTGCCCCCTGAGGCAAAGCTGGTCGGGGTGACCCAGGACTATGGGTTCCGCTTTATGTATTATGGCTGGCGCACGATCCATGTCTGGCCGCAGGGTGCTGGGAGCGAGGTCTTTGATCAGCGTGCTTCTGATGCTGATTATTTCGTAGTCACCGCTGAAAATCAGATGAATGATGAATTGAAAGATTTCCTAAATGCGAATTACCCCGTGTATGTTGAGGGTGTAGGCTATCGGATTTACAATTTGACCCATTGATATTGCTAGAAAGAGGGGGTGGTGGCATAGCCACCACCCCCTCTTTCCAGCGGATATTTTAATCGGAAAGTATAAACGTAATTCATGGAGAAAAATCCAAATCTACATTCCAGGCTCTTCTTTCGCCCCCAATGGCTATTCTGGTTAGTTGTTGGACTGGCGCTCCTGCTGGGATTGGGAATTCGTGCCTATGATCTCACCGATCCGCCCTTTGATTTTCATGCCACCCGGCAAATGCGCGCCGCCGTGATCGCCCGAGGATTGTATTACCAGGACTTGGAAGATGCTCCAGCACAACAGCGGGAACTGGCTATTGCAGCTGGACAAAAAGAAGCCATCATTGAGCCTCAGGTGATGGAGCGCCTGGCGGCCTGGTCCTACCACCTGGCGGGTGGAGAATATCTGTGGATACCACGGTTGTTATCGGCGCTCTTTTGGATCAGCGCCGGAGTTGCTGTTCTGTTATTGAGCAGAGAACTGGCTAACTTCGATGGGGGCCTCATCGCCATGTTTTACCTGCTTTTCTTACCTTACGGCATTTATGCTGCGCGCACCTTTCAGCCAGACTCATTGATGGTTGGGCTGATTGCCTGGTCGCTGTGGGCTGTGCTGCGCTGGTACAGACAGCGGACGATGATATGGGCTGTTTTGGCGGGAATCCTTGGTGGATTTGCAATTTATGTCAAGAGTGTGGCTGTGTTTTTTGTTGGGGGGGCATTTTTGGGTATCATTCTCTTTGGATTTGGAATCCGGAGAGCCACCCGCGATCGACAGGTTTGGGTGATGAGTATCTTGACGACATTACCTGCCGCGCTATTCTACATTTATGGGCTTTGGATCGCCGGTTTTCTACAACAACAATTTAGCTTCCGGTTTTTTCCACAGATGTGGCGTGATCCAGCTTTCTATATCCGTTGGCAAGAGATGGCCACCAATATTTGCGGATTTGGCACGTTGCTAGCCGCGCTGGTAAGTCTGTTCATGGTAAGGGATAAAGGGAAGCGCGGGCTTTTGTCCGGCTTATGGTTGGGATATGGCCTCTATAGCATGACCTTCCCCTATCACACACTGACCCATGATTATTACCAACTCCCCTTGATATTGGTTGTGGCTGTATCCCTCACCGTTTCAGCCTCTGAATTCTTTGGCCGCATTGCAGCAGTTGAACAAGGGGTTTGGGCTCGCGCATTCATCCTTGCGCTGATATTCACGGCGGCCTTTTTCAAAGTATGGGATGTGCGCGTAAATCTGATCCGCACAGACTACCGTACCGATGTAGCATTTTATGAAGAAGTGGGCAGTTATATCGATCCAGGCGCACGGGTTCTATCGATGAGTCAAGCCTATGGGCACTCTCTAAGTTATTATGGTTGGGTGCCCAATGATTCCTGGATAAAATCAGGTGATGTGAATTTGCGGGTCTTGGCGGGCGCATCCGCTGATGAAGTGCTCGATAACAGCTATTCTGCCATCTCAGATTATGATTACTTTGTCAGCACTCAAGTGGAAATACTCAACGATACACCAGAGCTTAGTGAATTGCTTTATGGAACGTATGATGTGCTAATTGAGGGGGCTGGATACGTTATTTTTGATTTGAAAAGGTAAGGTTGATCCTGAATTCAAATATGAAACCCCTTGTAACCATTGTTACTCCCTCGTATAACCAAGCCCAATTTCTAGAAGATACCATCCGTTCGGTGTTGGCGCAAGATTACCCCAACATCGAATATATCATCGTCGATGGAGGGTCTTCGGATGGGAGTGTGGATGTCATTGAAAAGTATGCCGATCATCTGGCCTGGTGGGTTTCGGAACCAGATAAAGGGCAGGCAGATGCCATCAATAAGGGACTGAAAAGAGCTCAAGGAGAGATCGTTGCCTGGCTCAACTCAGATGATATCTATTTCCCCGATTCCATTTCACAAGCTGTCAGCGCATTACATGAGAACCCTAAAGCTGGGATGGTCTTTGGCAATGCCATCTCGATGGATGCTCAGGGATATCCACTTCACAACCAGACCTTTGGCGACTGGGGCTTGGATGAGTTGATGTGCTACAACATCATCTGCCAGCCAGCGGTGTTCATGCGCAGGGAGACCTTAGGAAAGGTTGGTTTCCTGGATCCAGAATATCATTATTTACTGGATCACCATCTCTGGCTGCGGATTGCAGAGGTATCTGAAGTCAAGCATGTGCCAGAGATTTGGGCAGGCGCGCGCCACCACCGAGAAGCAAAAAATGTTGCCCGCGCGGCTGAATTCAGCGATGAAGTCTTTCGGGTACTCGACTGGATGCATTCGCGCCTCTCTTTGAGTTCTCGCCTGAAGAAACTCAGGTTGCAGATTGGGGGCGGCGCCTATCGCATTAGTGGGCGTTATTTGCTTGAAGGGGGCTTGCCTGGCCCGGCATTGCGCGATTATTGGCGTGCGACGATAAGAAACCCTCGTCTGTTGAAATTCTACTGGCATCGCATGATCTATGCCTTTTTCAGTCTGCTTGGATGGAGCGGAACTGCTGAATGGTATTACTCTTTGATGCTGCATTTCAGGCCCGATGTTGGCGACGACTCGCGTCTGAAAACCTGGCCAGGCTTGAAGATCGAGGGTCGCAGCGCGCCGATCTTGATCACCGGCGTGCATCGTTCCGGGACGACTTGGGTTGGTAAGATGATCGCCGCCAGCAAAGATGTGATCTATCTCAGCGAGCCACTCAACCTCTGGCACAGACCTGGAGTGATGCGCAAGCCCGTCGAGCACTGGTACCAGTATATTTGTGATGAGAACGAAGCTACCTTCCTCCCAGCGTTAAGTGAGACCGTTGAATATCGCTACCATTTCAGCACGGAAATCCTTTCGATCCGCTCAGTAAGAGATTTGGGACGAATGGTGCGAGATATGTGGAGGTTTCTCCAGGGCAATCTTACCGAGGCCCGCCCGCTGCTCAAGGACCCCTTCGCAGTTTTCTCCTGTCCATGGTTCTCCTCACGTTTAGGGTGCAAGATTGTCATCGTTGTCCGTCACCCAGTGGCCTTTGTAAGCAGTCTGAAGCGGTTGGGTTGGACATTTGATTTCCGCAATATTTTGGATCAACCATTGTTGATGCGGGATCATTTGCAGCCCTATCAGCAGGATATGGAAGACATGCTGGGAAAGGATGATGACATCGTCGGCCAGGGAAGCCTGTTGTGGAGGATGGTTTACAACGTTGTAGATCGATACCGGGAAACTCATCCGGAATTTGTGGTGGTGAGGCATGAAGATATTTCACTTCATCCCCTAGATGGTTACCACGATATGTACGAGGCCCTAGGGATTTCCTTTACACCCTGGGTTAGTCATTCGATCGTGAGGTCCACGCGGCCCAAAAACCCACCCGAGCAGCCAAAACAGAAGGAATTCTCCACGCAGTTAGACAGTCGGGCGAATCTATTCAATTGGATGCACCGCCTTACAGAGGAGGAAGTAGAGCGTGTAAAGCATCTGACTTCAGATGTGGCAGAAAAGTTTTACACCGAAGAGGAATGGGATCAGTGGCTGAATTTCCGCTAGTTTCAGTGGTTACTCCATCTTTCAACCAGGTCAAATATTTAGAAGCGACTATCCGTTCGGTGATTGAGCAAGATTATCCACAGATCGAATATATCATTGTAGATGGCGGCTCCACCGATGGCAGCGTCGAGATTATCAAGAAATATGAACAGGACTTAGCCTGGTGGGCGTCTGAACCCGATCAGGGTCAGACTTCAGCCATCAATAAAGGTTTTTCCCGCGCTAACGGTGAAATCCTGGCCTATTTGAATTCTGACGATACCTATCTCCCAGGGGCAGTCGCTGAAGCCGTAGAGTTTCTACGCTCGAATCCTGAAATCGGCCTGGTATACGGTGATGCAAATTTCATCAACGCAGATGGGCAAGTCATTGGGGCATTCAACGCGCAGCAAACCAGCTATCAGAGACTGCGGCGCGGAGCGGTGTATATTCCCCAGCAAGCAGCTTTCTGGCGAGCAGATTTATGGCGAAAGGTCGGTCCTTTGGATCCAAGTTATTATTTTGCTATGGATTACGATTTATGGGTTCGGTTGGCCAGGGTGTCAGAAATCACATATTACCCTGGGCACACCTGGGCCAACTTTCGCTTGCATGAGGACGCCAAAACCATCAGCGCCGATGATCGTTGTTGGCCGGAGATGCTGCGCATCCATCGCCGCGATGGCGGCGGCAGGTTTGCATGGATCTACGTCCGATACTTCCTGCGCCGTCTTTTGGCCCCACTGGTGAATTGGCGGCGTCGCAGTATGTTCCGCTGAAGATAATTTGACTTCGTTAGCCATGAGTTCATTGGTAATATTGTCGGAGGAGATGAATTGCCAATGAACTTTGTTTTTAATGAACTATGAACACTGAAAAAGAACGCCGAAAATGGGATCGATACTATGCTTCTTATTCTTCTACGGATGAGGATGAGAATATCCTCCACTTCCGGGGCGAATTTGTGGATCTGATCTCTGGGGTGTTGCCTGAGGGAGGCAAGATCCTCGAAGCTGGCTGCGGGGCTGGAGAACAAAGCCTGGCGTTGGCTAAAGCCAATCGGTATGATGTCACCTTGCTCGATTTTTCGGCACAGGCCATCAAACGGGCGCGCCTGGCATTCGAGGAAGTCAATCTGCCCGCGAAATTCTTGCACGAAGATGTGTTTCAACTTAGGGAATCTGAATTTGACCTCGTATTCAACGCCGGTGTTTTAGAACATTACTCTTTCGACCAACAGGTTTCATTGCTAAAGGGGATGGCCAGCCGCAGCCAAAAGTATGTGCTCGTACTGGTGCCCAATGCCCAGAACTATTGGTATTGGCTATGGAGGATACAGAAAACAGGTCAGGGGCTGTGGCCCTTCGGAAAGGAAATCCCATCCGTTGATCTATCAAAGGTTTTCGAGACCGCGGGTTTACATTATCACGGCAGCGTTTATACAGCGAGCACTTGGACAGAGAGTTTCATTTCAGGATTAGAAGGGTTATCTTCGGAATTAGCCGAGTTATTGGTACAAACGCATCGTTCGGGATTGCTGCCAGCAGCACAGACCAGTTATCTCCTGGCTGCTTTGGGGAGCGTGGACGAAATGCCCTCACCTGAGGGGTGGGAGATTACAGCCCAAACTTCTACTCCAGAGATCGAAGGTGTTTCCGCAGCCTTAGCAGATGCTTTAGCGCTCCAGGTCAGCAGGGAAAGAGAAAGCGGGCAGCTGCGGGCGGAATTTATCGCCAAGCTCGAAGAACTTCAGGATCAAGTAGAGCGCACCGAGCAATCGAATTTTTCCAACTTGGTTCAGAAAGTTGCGGATATCGAGCGTAAGAGCGCTGGCCTCATCGATGAAAAAGCGCAACATATTGAGAAACGTCATCGGGAGCAGTTGGCACATAAGATCCAAGAGATTGAACAGAGAAGTGCATCTGCCTTGGAACGCAAATTACATGAAGTCGAGGAAAGCGCAGCGTCATTATTTGAAAGCTGGAGCCAAAAACAAAAAGACACCACAAGCGACCTGATAAATAGAATTGCAGACTATGAACAACTGCGCGCGCTCGATCAGGTTGGTGTAATCCGGCAGATCGAGCACGATCATACAGGTGTTCTAGTGAACAAAATCCAGGAGATCGAGCATCTTCGGAGACAGATCGAAGCCCTTCGACCGCCTCCCGCGCCAAACTACCGCCAGCGTGTCCATGCATATCTCATTCGGGTCTTCACAAAACTAGGATTGATCTCTCAGGCCATACGAATTAAGAAAATCCTAAAAAGGGTTCGACATACCTTCCGCAAGCAGGTTCCTTCAGAAGTATCGTACCTAGCGCCGATGTCCTTAGGGCATCCCAAGGTCCCACATGAGAAACGTGTGGTGATCTTGACTTACACGTTCTTCGATTTCGATGGCAACAATATGTATTACGGGGGGGCAGAGCGGTATTTGCTCGAGTTGGCGGCGATGATCCGAGCCCAAGGCTATTATCCCGAGGTGTACCAATGTGGCAATGGCTATTGGGTGCGTTATTATCAAGATTTGCGGGTAACAGGGATCGATGTCGGTGGGGATGCCGGACGGCTATCAGTGGAATTCCAGAACTTAGCTCACCAAGAAGCCTTGACTATCTTTTCGCCCTTTTCATTGGCTGTGGTTTCAGAAGAAGGCACTGGAGTAGGCATTAGCCATGGCGTATTTTGGGATCATCCAGGATTTCAAACAGATCAATCTGCTATGCAAGCGATTATGGAAGCCTCTCGGCACCTGGATACAGTTGTTTCGGTTGATACAAATACGATCAATTGGATGCGCGCCAGTGTTCCCGATGCGGCAGGCAAATTTGTGTATATTCCAAATTTTGTGGATACGGATGTTTTCGACGCCAATCCCGTTCTGGATGAGCGAAAAATCGTTGTGCTGTATCCGCGCCGTTTGTACCGCCCGCGCGGCTTCTGGCTGGTTGCCGAAGTGCTACCGGATATCTTAGAGAGTTACCATCAAGTGGAGTTTCATTTTGTTGGCCGGGCGGACAAGAAGGAAGCTACCCTTGTAAAGGAATTGATTTCTCGCTATCCGGGCCGAGTTCGGTGGGACGTGTGGCCCCCGGAGGAAATGCCTCAAGCATACCAAGATGCCCACATTACTGTGATCCCCACGGTGCACAGCGAAGGCACCTCATTATCTTGTCTGGAAGCGTTGGCTTCAGGCAACGCGGTGATAGCTACTAATGTAGGCGGGTTGCCGAACCTGATTTTGCATAACCATAATGGTTTACTGATTGATGTTTCGGCTCCAGCGCTTAAGGATGCGTTGATCAAGCTAATCGAGAATCCCTCTTTGCGCGCTCAGTTAGCTGAACGCGGCCGCCAGGTTGCGCTTTCTTTTTCTATTGGTCGTTGGCGGTCTCAGTGGAACGAAGTTCTAGCCCAACATCTGGTTGCTGGTGAAGAATTTCCACCAACCAAGGTAGCCATCTTCCCCATTGCCCCTGGAATACCTTGGGAGGGTATCAAGCAGCGCCCACATCATCTCGCCACGCAGTTGGCGGAGGCGGGTGTAGAAACCTTTTGGCAGAACACAACCCAGAGCCAAACCAGTCGACATCCGCTGCTGCATATCCTTGGTCCTAAGGATGATGCCAATTTCCACCGGCCCATAGTTTTTGTATATTATCCTTTTACGTATACAAAATTAGGCCGATATGACGACCCCTTTATCGTCTACGATGTTTTGGATGATATCAGCATACATGAAGCCTCAGATTCGACATTGCCTAGAGGGAAGAGGGCGATTGATTATCACCAGCGCTTGCTTGAAGAAGCAGACTTGGTGATCTGCTCTTCAGCCGTGCTGCGTCAACGCCTGAAATCCCAACGTCCTGACATACTATTAATCCCAAACGGGGTTGACACAGATCATTTTAACTCAGAGGCATTGAAGCCAGAGCAAAGCACTTTCGATCAGGATTTAAAGCCGCGTATAGGGTTTCATGGCGCGATAGCAGAATGGGTCGATACTGAATTAGTATATGAAGTTGCCAAAATGCGGCCCAATTATGAATTTATATTGATTGGGAATGCTTCAGTTGATATTGGTACGTTGACGCGGCTGCCGAATGTGATCCACGAAGGGGTAGTCGAGTATGAAAAAATCCCTCAACAAATTTCGCAGTTTGATGTCGGTATCTTGCCTTTTCGCGTAAGTCCAATGACCCATGCGGTGCGACCTCTCAAAGTGTTGGAATATCTGGCGATGAGTAAGCCGGTTGTAGCCACTCCCCTAGAGGAGATCAAAGATTGGCCGGGTGTGCATTGTGCTGACAATCCTGATGCATTCACCAGAAAAATTGATCAGGCATTGATTGCCAAAGAATCCACTGCATCGGATAAACGTATCCAGGAGTTCGTTGCTGCTGCTGCATGGGGGGAAACCACTGAACCTTTGATTGAGATTCTTTCAGGTCAGCCAAATGGCGAATACTAAGCGTCTCGGCTGGATCGGGATTGGGGCTGCAGGGGTGATTTTCAGTTTAATCATTAGCATCTGGTTCTCATTTTTTACTTTCGCTGCCCCAGTGCCTCCTTATGTTTCCTATTCCAAGGACTGGCTGATAGCTGCGGGATACCTAATCCTCTTTGTGTTCGTTGGCATCCTGATAATTTTCAAGCGATACCGCTGGCTGGGTTTTTCAGCCTGGGTTTTTGCAGGTTTGATCATTTTGGTCGCGATCAAGACTCCCCATCATTTGGTGAACTTGGCGTTGCTAGTATGGTTTCTCTGGGTGAGCTGGACTATTGGAGACACTTTCCTTCAGAGCATCATTAAGTCTGGGGAATTATCTGCTGGCGAGAGGGCTGTTCTGGGGATCGTTTTGGGGTGGGGCGTACTGGTTGTGTTGACACTCGTCCTGGGGTTGCTGGGCTGGTACCAAAAATGGATCTTCTACGGTTTGTTTTCAATCCTTGCGATGTGGGGGGTATGGAAGAATTTTTCGCTGGTGAGAGATTGGCGGCCCCAAATAATCCCTGGTTCATGGATTGGAGCATTGGGGTTGAGCTTGCTGATCATCATTGGAGTAGGCAGCTTTCTGTGGGCGCTGGCGCCAGCCGTACGCTATGACTCTCTCAGCTATCATCTGCCTGTCCCTGTAAGGTATCTCGAAGCTGGGCGAATACTGGAACTCCCTGAATCTTTCCAGACCTATTTCGCGCATTATGGGGAGATGCTGTACGTGATCGCATTTGCGCTAGGAGATCAACCTCTGCCGGGGTTGATCAATTTTTTGGGTGGGATCCTGCTCGCGATTCAAACATACTATCTTGGGAAGCGACTGGCAAATCCAACTGTGGGCTGGATTGCGGCTGTGATCTTGTACGCTACCCCTCTAATCGGCATCGAGTCAGCGACAACCTATATCGATATCTACATCGCAATGTTTGTGACCGCAGCAATTCATGTCCTTTTGATCTGGCAACAGAGTAATGATGACAAATGGCTACTTCTTTTGGGAGTATTCTTTGGGCTGGCTTTGGGAACCAAACTGAACGCCTTCTGGTTGTTACTCCCTTTTGGCGTACTTGTTTTCATAAAGCTGTATCGAGAGCAGAATTTTACCAAGCTGTTACTCTCTATGGCGATACCGACGGTATTGCTGTGGTCTCCATGGGTGATCCGCGATTGGCTTTGGACGGGCAACCCCATCTTCCCAAATCTGAATCCAATTTTTCAAAGCGCAGAGTGGTTCGATAGAAACTTCTTCATTTTTCAGCCAACATCGAAGACTCTTTACAGTATAGTTCTGTTCCCCTGGCTTGGTGTATCCAATTCTTATCGCTACTATCACGAAGCCCCAGGAGCAGTATTGGGTGCAATTCCATTACTAAGCCTACCATGGGTGTATGGTTGGCAATCCCAAGATCGAAAACAACACGGCAATCTCTTGGCGCTGTTGTTTGCATGTTTGGCAGCGCTGGCCATGCTTTTCAGTTTTGGCGCCAACGCTCGCTACCTGATGCCGCTATTCCCTTTGCTGAGTGTTCTCGCATCCCAGAATTTAGAGTCTTTGGGACGAATACTATTTCGATGGCGCAGATTCCTAGGGGTCGCATTTGTGATCCTAGGGGCGGTTTATGTGTTTTCGACCCGTCTGGCATTTACCGTGCGCTGGTGGGAGATCCCTGAAAGATATCCAACCCAACTCTGGCTTGGTAGAGAAACTCAAGATCAATTTATCAATCGCATCTTGCCGGTCAGGGGTGCGTTTGAGTATTTAGATAGCCAAGGGAGCTTCAAAGTTTTTTCCGTGGGAAATGAACTCCGGCTCTATACCAACTCGCAGATCTACGGTATTTTCTTCTCTAAGGAAGCATATGAGACACTTCACAACGCGACGACTGCCGATGAGTTGGCCCAGAATCTGGCAGAAGGAAACTACGACTACGTTTTGGTATTTTCTCCAGAGCAAGATCACCGCCCGGATGTTTACACGTCTGAGGCATTGAACGCGGTTTTTTTCGAACGCTATACGCGTTTAGAATATAATCAGAGAGGCGTGGAAGTGTATCGCTTCTCCTCACCGGAGTAAAGTTCACAAATGAAACGATTTTCACTGAGTTATTACGACTCAGCCAGTGCAATCCATCCCTTCATAGAAGAATTCCAGGCTCTGATTGCCTACCGGGGCTTGGTCGTTCAGTTTGTGGCCCGCGCCATAAAAACGCGTTATAAACGCTCGATCCTGGGGGTGCTCTGGACGATGCTCAATCCGCTGCTGACCATGATTGTGCTCACGGTGGTTTTTTCGCAGCTATTTCGCATCCAAATCGAAAATTTTCCGGTCTACGTTCTCAGCGGCCAGTTGATGTGGAACTTCTTCTCTGCGACGACCAGCGCGGCCATGGGGGAGATGCTTTGGAGCAGCGAATTGATTAAGCGTATCTACATGCCGAAATCAGTCTTTGCAGTGGCAGCCATCGGAACCGGATTGGTGAACTTCTTCTTTTCGTTATTGCCGCTGCTGATTATCGCTCTCGTATTGGATATAAAATTTAGCCCAGCGTTGGTTTCCTGGCTGCTGGCAATCCCTTTGTTAGCGCTGTTCTCCTTAGGACTGGGGTTGCTGCTTTCCACAGCAACCGTCTATTTTGCGGATATGCTGCCGGTTTACAATGTGATCCTGACCATTTGGCTTTATGCCACGCCGATCATTTACCCAATCGAGATCGTTCCTCTACAATGGCAATGGATCTTCCGAATTAATCCAGCATATTATTTTGTGAATGCTTTTCGAGAGCCCTTGTTGCTAGGAAGCTTCCCTGGGTGGGGTACTTGGTTCCCTGCAATTGGAATTGCCTTGGTGACTTTCTTGATCGGCGGCCTGGTTTTTACTGCCCGATCGAACGAATATGCATATCGTGTGTAAGCCACAAAGTCCATGAAATATTCCTTTTTACGTATGAACTCGATTCTGGTTGAAGATGTGTCCGTGCAATACCGCGTGCCGCGAGAACAGCTCTCAGGGATCAAAGAGTACGCCATTCGTTGGTTGCAGAGGCGTTTGCACTATCGAAAGTTTTGGGCATTGAAGGATGTAGGCATCGAGGTTGGTAAAGGGGAATTGTTTGGCATTATCGGCCGCAATGGCGCAGGGAAGAGTACTCTGCTCAAGGTGATGGCCCGGATTATTAAGCCAACTTCAGGCAGAGTAGTCACGCTAGGTAGAACCGCCCCCCTGCTCGAGTTGGGGGCAGGCTTCCACCCTGAATTGACTGGACGAGAGAATATCTTCTTGAATGGCGCATTATTAGGTTTGTCTCGTAAGGAAATCGACGACTGCTATGGTGGGATCACCTCTTTCGCGGAGATCGATGAGTTTATTGATGCCCCCATGCGGACCTATTCGACCGGGATGGTCGCTCGGCTCGGGTTTGCCGTGGCAACCAGCATACGGCCAGAAATTATGTTGGTCGACGAAGTCCTTTCGGTGGGGGATACCCACTTTCAGGGGAAATGTCTGGACCGCATGCGCGCTTTTCAGAAGCAGGGTACTACGATTGTGTTAGTGACGCATAATATGGGCTGGGTGGAGACCCTATGCGAACGGGCGATCTGGTTGGATGATGGAAAAGTAGCCGCATACTGCGAATCGTCAGTGGTCGTTGAGCAGTACTCTCAATCGATAATCAATTCTGCTTGAATCCATGTCCCAGAAAAGAGTGTGCGCAGAGGTTTCGCCCCTGCGCACACTCTTTTCTGGAGAGCTTCCCGATCTATGATGTGCGTGTATTAGCTTATTTGCATATATCCGATGAGTACAGAGAGCCGCGTAGTGATATGCCGGTCGAATCCGGTCGCGCCTGATCCGCGCGTTGAAAAAACAGCGAGTGCCTTGTCTGCTGAAGGATATGATGTCCAAATCCTTTGCTGGGATCGCACCGGCGACCTTTCTTCGATAGAGCGGAGGAATGGCATTCCCTACCACCATATTCCCATCAAGGCACAATTTGGCACGGGAATGGGCAACTTCCCATCCTTGTTACGTTGGCAAGGGGCACTGTTGTGGTGGCTAATCTCTCACCGCCATGAATATGATCAAATCCATGCATGCGATTTCGATACGGTTTTGCCAGCGCTCTTAGTTAAGATGTTATTTGGGAAGAACGTCGTTTACGATATTTTCGATTTTTATGCCGACCACTTAAGGGCCACCCCTAGGTGGATTAGGCGAATTATCCGAGTGGTTGACTTGCGAGTGATGAAGCTTGTAGATGGCTTGATCGTATCCGACGAATCACGCTGGGAACAGATGAGCGTCATTCCCCCCATGCATAGCACGGTGATCTACAACACGCCCCAAGACGTCGCCCATCTTCTAGAAATTAATAAACATCCTGACTCATCGATCAAGCTACGTCTGGTTTATGTGGGGCTATTGCAAGTGGAGCGTGGCCTATTGGATATCTTGTCATTATTGAATGATAATCCCCAATGGCATTTGGATTTGGCGGGATTCGGCGGTGATCAAGCGCAAATCCTAACAAGGGCCTCAATCATGGCCAATGTGTCATGGCATGGCCGCATTCCTTATCAACAGACACTAGAATTGACCCAATCAGCCGATGTTGTGTTGGCGATTTATGATCCGCTTTTCACTCATCATCGCTATGCTAGCCCCAACAAGCTATTCGAGGCCATGATGTTGAGCAAACCCGTGATCGTGGCGGAAAATACTCGCATTGACCGCATCGTTGCTAAAGAACAATGTGGGCTGGTTGTTAAATATGGCGATCTTGCCGCACTTTCTAAAGCATTGAGTACACTGCACGAAGATGCATCCCAACGCTTAGCGATGGGGGCCAATGGGCGTAGAGCCTATGAACATCAATATAACTGGCCGCAGATGCACAACCGCCTACTTCATCTTTACGCTCAACTAGAATAGAACGCCTCAATCCATATAAACAAATTGACTACGTAGCTGGACAGGGAATTTTCCGGGTAAATCTCTTCCAAGGCTGATTAGGGACTCTGAAAAAAAATTTTAATATTCAATATCTAGTCTTTACCGAAAAAACGAACGGACAAAGAAAGTCCGAATTGACCCTCCTCAAA
>CAYTKR010000062.1:0-27181 GCA_964438295.1 uncultured Anaerolineales bacterium | reverse complement strand
ACATCTTACAAGCGGAGAATTTTACCCTTTTTCTTTCATATGCGATTGCCCTGGCCTGAGAGCAGGCCCGATACACCCAAATCTGCTACCTTTTTCTGCGATGCCTAGGTGTAGGAAAACCTTACAGGACGCAAATGCTTGCCATTGCGAGGATGTGAGAATATAATCAAAATCCGACTCAAATTTCTCAACCCATAATGTGGAGGACTGAAAAATACATGCAACCATCACAGGTTCACAATAGAATATCCAAGCACATGCTCGCGGACGGAAGCCCAATTGTTTTCGACTCAGAACGGTCGCATGGATCTTATATTGTTGATGCAGTCTCGGGGCGGGAATATATAGATTTCTATACATTCTTTGCCAGCATCCCCATTGGCTACAATCACCCCCGCTTGAAGGATCAGGAATTCTTGGAAAAGCTGGTTCGGTCAGCTGTGCATAAGCCTGCCAATTCCGATATGTACACGCCTGAGATGGCAGATTTTGTCGATACCTTTGCGCGGACCGCCATGCCGGAGGATATGCCGCATCTGTTCCTGGTCAGTGGAGGAGCTCTGGCGGTCGAGAATGCGCTCAAAACGGCCTTCGACTGGAAAGCGCGCAAGAATATCGCCGCAATGGCCGGGGCAGATCTTCAGGGCGCCATCCCAGCAATGGTCGAAGGACTGGGGACAAAAGTGATCCATTTCAAGGATGCCTTTCACGGTCGCTCGGGATATACCATGTCTCTTACGAACACTGATGACCCTCGCAAGTACATGTATTTCCCAAAATTTGATTGGCCGCGCATCGTCAATCCCAAGCTGAGATTTCCACTCGATGACGAAGTCCTGCAAGAAGTTGCAATGCAGGAGGAAATTGCGCTCGCACAGATCGAAACTGCGTTGAACCAATACAAAGGCGATATTGCCGCACTGATCATCGAGACTATCCAGGGAGAGGGCGGCGATAACCACTTCCGGCATGAGTTCATGCGTGCGCTGCGCCAGCTAGCTGACGAGCACGAATTCTTGTTGATTTTCGACGAAGTACAGAGTGGCATGGGTGTGACTGGAAAAATGTGGGCCTTTGAACACCATGATCTGCAGCCTGATATTTTCGCGTTTGGCAAGAAAAGTCAGGTTTGCGGCATCGTGGCCGGAAAACGCATCGATGAGGTCAACCAGCATGTCTTTGCCGAGTCCAGCCGCATCAACTCGACCTGGGGTGGCAATCTAGTCGATATGGTGCGCTGCACGCGCTATCTCGAGATCATCGAGGAAGAGCAGCTTTTGGAGCATACTGCCAAGGTGGGGGAGAAAATGATCGGCGAACTGATCAACGTTGCCGAGGAATCTAAAGGCCTGATGACTAATGTGCGCGGCAAAGGCCTGATGATCGCCTACGATCTCCCCGATCAGCCCAAACGCGACGTAATGATTGATGCGCTCTTAGAAAACGGCCTCAATGCCTTGAAATCTGGCAATCGCTCGATCCGCTTCCGCGGCATGTTAGATACTCCCGAAGATGTTGTCGATGAAGCAGTTGAAATCGTAGCCAAAAGTCTGCCAGCATAGCTGATCGATATTCACAAAAAAAGGATCCCGGAAACTTCGAAGTTTCCGGGATCCTTTCGTTTCTAGTAACCTAGAATCTTTCCGGGTCGAATGGCGCAATATCTAACGTAGGCTCCTTCCCGGTAACAATTTCTGCTACCAGCTTTCCCGTAATTAAAGCATACGTCATCCCCATCATGCCATGTCCTGTGGCATATATTAGGTTGCTGAATTTGCTCCCAACCCCAATGATGGGTAGATCATCCGGTGTGAGCGGCCTGAAGCCGGACCACTCAACCTCGCCTTCCAAAGCGCTCATTTCGGGTAGATATTCAAGCGCGGATCGACGGATAGTATCCAGGCGGCCCTGATTGATAGATGGGTCGAAGCCAGCCAACTCCAAAGTGCTGGTAAAGCGGAGTTTATCTCTCATTGGTGTAACGGCGATCTTGCGCTCAGACAGCATCAACGGCATGTCCGGACTAGAGGGAGGGCGTTTATATGTCAGGCTGTAGCCCTTGGCCGGCTGGATCGGCAACTTCTCCTTTATGTCTCGTGCCAGGATTGCTGACCAGGCCCCAGCTGCCAGAATGACTGTGTTGGCAGAAAACGAACCGCGCATGGTTTCTACCCCTGAGAGTTTTCCATTCTTTGTGTTGAATCCTGTGACACTTACTCCCGTAATGATCTCCGCGCCTTTTTCTGCCGCCAGGCGTGCCATCTCATGCGTGAACCGTTCAGGGTCTAGGTGGGCATATGCTGAACAATATAGGCCGTGTTTGACGTAAGATTTCACATTGGATTCGAATTGCTGGACTCCCTCGGCATCCAGCAAGGATGTCTCGACGCCATATCCCCGCACGAAATCCGCTTCCTGGGCCATTTTTTTGAAGCTATCCTCGGTGGCAAAGAGGAATAGACGCCCTTTTTGTTCGTAACCAAAATCAACCTCATCGTTGGCATGCAGCTCATCGAATAATTCGAAACTAGCATTCCCCAGGGAGAACAAAATTGGAATCGCGCGGCGCATTTGTTTCTCGGTGCAAGATCTCAGGAAACGCCACAGCCAACCGATCAGGCGAGGGTCAAGTCGTGGTTTGATGTAGAAAGGGCTGGTTGAATCCAACATCCATTTCAGCCCTTGGCGGGGCACCCCAGGGGCTGCCATCGGGATGGCAAATCCATTGGCAATCAAGCCGGCGTTGCCTGCGGAACTACCAGCGCTGATCTCACCTTTCTCGATCAGCGTAACAGAGTGTCCTTCTAAAGCTAAATAGTATGCCACTGACGTTCCGATTATCCCCCCGCCAACTACGATGATGTCTCTATCCTGAGTCATAGAAGTTTATCCCTTGATTCCGAGAGTATTCATGCGCGGCAATAAAAAAACCGCAGATGAACACAGATGGACGCGGATTTTAACAAAATTTGTGTTCATCCTATTTATCTGCGGCTACATTTTGAATGGAACTATCACCAGCGCTCGTATCTGACTAACTCATCAAGCGATTTGCGGTCCTTGCCGCGCGGTTCTGCATTGGGATACCCCAAGGGTGTCATCACGATGGGATCGATATTATCGGGCAAGCCCAATATTTTTCTCGTGGCCTCGGCATCGAATGCGCCGATCCAGCAGGTTCCCAGACCCTGGTTGGTGGCTTCCAGGATGATGTGATCCATGACGATTGCGGCATCGACAACGCCGTAATTGGCTTTATCATGCCGTACCCAGGCTTTGGATTCTTCGCCGCACACCACGATGATCAGAGGGCTTTCTACGAACCATTCACGGTCATACATGCGGCGCAGTTCTTCCTGGCGACCCTCGGTGTGGATGACAATGATATGGAAGGGTTGTCGATTGGCAGCTGTCGGTGCAATGCGAGCTGCTTCGAGGATGGCATTCAATTTCTCATCCTCAATGGGATCGGATGTATATCCTCGTACACTGTAACGAGCTTTGATCAATTCTGAAAATTCCATTGGTCCTCCTGTTTTGTACACGGATACCACGGATTGAACGGAGAATAAAAAAAATTTGAGGTCCGTGCCCCACCGCGAAATCCGTGTACTAATCTTTTGGTAAAACATTACCTTTGGTTTTTTCCCAGGTCTCATCGTCGACCAAGGTGATGACGCGAAAGGCTTCGGCGTAGGACATCTCCTTGCCCTTGCCGCGTTCGGCAGCCCAATTTTTGATGCGTTCTTCGGGATCCCAATCTTTCATTTGGCTCTTGTGGGCGCGCAGAGCCTCGACTTTGAGATCAATGGTATCTGTCACGTTGACGTAGATATCCGGCTCGCCCCAGGTTGTGACGTATACCTTGCGGGGCTTGAAAGCCGTTAGCCCTTCATCTTCCAGTTCTTCGAAAAGGTTAGGCTGCCCTGCAGCAGGGAACGTGGCATCCAACGCCGCAGTTGCCGCGGCTCTATGATCGGGGTGGTTGATATAACGGTCGCTGGCCCATACCACGGTCGGATCGCCGGTGATGACGACTTCCGGGCGGAAGCGGCGGATTTCGCGCACGATCTTCTTGCGTAACTCCAGGGTTGGTTGGAGCATGCCGTCTGGCTCTCCCAGGAAGACGACTTCTTTAACCCCTAGGATTTTTGCCGCCTCTCGCTCTTCGGCCTCTCGAATCTCGGCGGCTTTTTCTCGGGTCATGCCGATTTCTGCGATGCCGACATCACCACTAGTGCAAAGTACATAACAAACGTCTGTGCCGGCTTGTGCCCAGCGGGATACCGTGCCAGCGCAGGAAAATTCAGGATCATCGGGGTGGGCCATGATCACCATGGCGCGCCCAGGGGCAAAAAAACTATTTGACATGAGGGTGTTTACTCTCCTAAGTTTTGTGATGTAGGAATTATATCAAGCATGCCAAGCTGATCGTGGAGAGATACCAGTTGGCCAATATCTGCTACCGGCTATCATTCCCAGCAAGCTGCTGAATAAATTCGGGAAGCTGTCCTAGATGCTCGAGCTGGTAGTATTCGGCCACATCTTTCTCAGCATCGCTGACATCTTCATGAAACCAGGCAACCTCATGCGGAATGTGGACGGCTTTAGCGCCAATGTTGATCACCGGCAATATGTCAGATTTAAGGGAATTGCCTATCATGAGAAAATTTTCTGGCGTAATCTGGTGGCGCTCGAGAATCTTGCGATAGGTTTCCTCGGTTTTGTAGCTGACGACTTCTATGGCATCGAAATAGCGAGCCAACCCAGAACGTTGGATCTTGCGTTCCTGCTCGTAGCCCTCTCCCTTGGTGATCAAAATCAACTCGTACTTGGCCGATAGCGCCGGTAAAACATCCTCAGCGTAGGAGTCAACCGGAAATTTTTCTGTCAGCATCTCTCGGATCAACTGGATCAATTGGATCAGTTTTTCGCCATCGAATGACGCGCCAGTAAACTGGGCAACGTTTTCAAGCATCGAGAGCGCATAACTCTTAATTCCATACCCGTAGAGTGAGATGTTCCGCACCTCAGCTTGGTCTAGCTGATGGAATAGCTGTTCATAATTGTGACCATCACCTAAGATGCGGGCGATCTTGGGTTTAGCTTCGTGGTAAATGTATTCATAATCCCATAGGGTGTCGTCTGCGTCGAAACCAATAACGTTGATCATAGAATGAATTCTCTTTCGATCCTTAATGTGTTCAGTACGGATTAGCCCCGAAAAAATGGTATGCGATGGGGGTCCCCCATCGCATACCATTTTTCGAGATATTACCAATTATAACTATTCCAACAATCGCTCCTCATAAATCCTTCTGATCGTCTCTTCGATCTCTGGTTCGCGTACTTGCAGATCGCGAATGCGGTATCGAGCTGAGAGCCGGCCAATCAACTCAGATGCACTGATATCGTCACGTGAAAAGCGGTAGGTGATTCGCAATCCGGCCTTGCTGGAGATCTGGGCGCAATCTACCGTGGGTTGGTCATACGCTTCAGCAAATTCGACCAACAGTTCCCGATTTTTGCTAAACCTATCCTTCAACGAAATCAGCGTGCCATCATAGAGCAGGTTGCCGTGGTCGATGATCATCACTCGCTTGCAAAGTTTTTCTACGTCCGAGAGGTCGTGGGTTGTCAAGATAACCGTCGTGTCGCGCTGGTGGTTGATCTCCTGAATGAACTTGCGGATGCGCTCCTTGGCGACCACATCCAGGCCGATAGTAGGTTCATCCAAGAATAGTAGCTCTGGCTCGTGGAGCAAGGCAGCGCATAGGTCGGCTCGCATGCGCTGCCCCAGGGAGAGGGCGCGCACGGGGGTGTTGAGGAAGGGATCCAGTTCAAGGGTCGTGCGGAATTCCCTTAGATTCGCTTCAAATCTCTCAGATGGAATCTTGTAGATATGTTGCAAAAGACTCAAGGACTCGATCACCGGCAAATCCCACCAGAGCGTAGTTCGCTGCCCAAAAACGGCACCCACGCCCAACACATAGGTCTGACGCTCCTTCCAGGGGACCAGGTTATTCACCCTGAGTTCACCGCTGGTTGGGACCAGCAATCCTGTCAGCATTTTTATGGTTGTTGATTTGCCTGCGCCGTTGGGGCCGATGTATCCAACTAACTCGCCGGGTTCGATCTCGAAGCTAATCTGATCTACAGCACGGACAATTTTGTGCTGTCTGGCGAACAGATTGCGCACTGCGCCCAAGGTGCCACGATGGTGTTTGAATACCTTGAAATGTTTGGAAAGATTACGCACGCTGATTATGGCCATATATCAAGACCCTGTCGATTGATAGTTTCGAATGCCAAATCGCCAAAATGCCAACGAAATGCCCAGCATCCATAATCCAGCGAGAGGGGCCAGGAAGGGTGCCACTGAAGGCATGTTGAATGGATCAGGGAGATCGAGGATGTAAAGCGCGGGATAATAATTTAGGAACACCGCAGGAATGACGTACGTAAAAAAGTGCCGCAGGGTTCTGGGGAAGATATGCATGGGATGCGAGATCATATATGTGCCGCCATAGGTGAAGATATTGATCACCTCGATGGATTCTACCGTCCAAAAGGTGATCGTGGCCCCGATGATGAACAGACCTCCAAAGAAGGCCACCTGACTGACGACTACGATGATGGTTAGCAGTACTTTGAGCGGAGTCCAGTCGATGGGGTTCATCTCCATTGCGCTAACGACGATGCCAACCCCAACAAGAATTTTTCCAATTCTTCGCAGCATAAATTTTGAGCCCAGGACCTGCAGTGTGATATTGATTGGTCGCAGCAAAAGCTGGTCGAAGCGTCCTCGACGCACAAATTGCCCGAAATGGCTCGGGTCGAACCCACTGAAGATCAGATCCATGAGCCCGAAGGAGATCTCGGCTAACCCGAACAGAAAAGCCACTTGTCCCAGGGTCCAGCCTTTGAGAGTTTCGAAGCGCGCGAAGACGAGCGCCAGCGAAGCGTATTCTAGCAGGGCAATTAGCCCCGTTCCGGCAATTTCCACAAAGAAAGAGGTCCGGTATTGCATCTGGCTGCGGATTTGCACGCCGATCAAGCGGCGGTAGAGGTCGAGAGTCTCGAAAGAGAAAGCGCGCGGGAAAAGCCACAGCCATCTATTTTTCGGTTTATCCCTATAAATATTATCCGCCAAGGATGACCAACCTCCTAACTCCAAGTTTTAGCACCACCTGCCCGGCGGCAATAAGGCCCAATACCCATAGGGCTTGCTGAAGAATGGCCAAAATCGCATCAGGCCCAGACAAAACGCCTAGATAGATTTCCATTGTTGAGTTCATCATATGCGGGAAAGGCAATAAATAACTAATGCGGATCACCCACTCAGGGTAGAAACGCAGCGGCATCAAAAAGCCGGAAAAGAACCAGGCCAACACATAGAAAAATCGCAGGATACCCAAGGCGTTAGGAGTCCAGAAGGCGATCAGATTGATCAGGAAGCGCCATGAGAAGCTGACGAGCAAACTCAACAGCATGCTGATGGCGATTGCCACAATCTGCTCGAGACCACTTGGCCAGTAGAGATCGAATATGAAGGTGTACCCGATCATAACGGTCGCCCCCCGGAGCAGCAGATTTACCATGGCACGTCCCAGGTCCTGAGCCAGCCAGAAGTTGAAATAGTTCATTGGCTTGAGTAAATCTGATGCGATGTCGCCAGTATAAACTGTGTTCATCAACTCGAACCAGGAGAACATGTGAAGGTAGCCGATCAGAGCTTGACCCATGGCAGCGTAGGTGATTGCGCCCTGCAAGGAAATGCCCTGCACTTCGGTTTGCAAATCATACAGTGCGACAAAAATCGCGGCCCTCAGAATTCCAAAAAAGAAATTCGTCAACAGACCGGCAATGGTGGCAGCCCGGTACGTCAGGTGACGCTGGAAGGAGAGTTTGGTCAGTTCCCAGAAGAGGCGCATTATTATCGTAAGAGGAATCCTCCAAAAAGGGGTGTGGGGGACACAGTGCATCCTCCTCCACCCCTTTCGAATATCTACCCACTTTGGTATTTATTTATCGACGATATTGATCTGGTTCTTTCCGGCACTCTTGGCCGCATAGAGTGCATCATCTGCAATCCTAAATAAATCGACCTCATTCGTAAAGCCCCTATCGAGTGCGGCAATTCCGATGCTTACCGATAAATCGAGCTGGCCGCGATCCGTATCAACGGGATTATCCGTGATCGATTTATGCAAACGTTGCCCGATTTTGGCGGCATACTTATTATCAGCTTCGACAAGGAAGATGATGAATTCATCCCCCCCATATCGGGCTAGCAGATCGATCGTACGCAGATTGTTCTGCAAACGCTGTGCAACGGCTACCAACACCTGATCGCCTACCAAATGCCCGTAGGTATCATTGATCCCCTTAAATTCATCAATGTCCAGGATCATTAGTGAAAGGGGATGCTCGAAACGGCGCGCTCGTTCGATCTCCGATTCAGCCAGCTTGAGGAAATTCCGCCTGTTGTCCAATCCTGTCAGACTGTCGGTGAGCGCTAGTTGCTCAAAACCACGCGCCTGTTCTAATATCTGGGAACGCTGGATGGCCAGGACGACCTGGTGACTGACAGCGATGGATAGTTGAATGTCATTTTGATCGAAGGGACGGGCGTTCGTATCCGTCTTGTACGCGTAAACCAATGCAATGATTTCTTGGTTTAGCAAAACTGGAACACACAAGGCAGTTCGGATGCGGTATCGGAAGGCACTATCGCTTATCGAATCGATATGATATGTGTCGGGGATGACAATCAAGGATTTCTTGCTGATAGCTTGATCGGCAATAGATTTAGAAAATCCGAATTCTTGAATTCGCTCAAAATGTTCAGCAAGAATCACTTGGCACTTATCAGCAGCAATAGTAACCCGAAGGAATTCCGAGATTTCTTGTAATGCGAGATCCAGGTCGAGTGTAGTTGACAATTGGGTAGTAAATTCATGCAGAAGGATCGAATTTTTATCCACTGACTCGATCAGCAGATCGCGAGTGATCGGCTGAGTTTCACCCAAACTATCCTCTGCAGATTTGGAGGCACTTATGCTGGGGTGTAGGAATGAAACACTTACAACATGAAAGCCAATCCTGATCTGGTCCCCATTTTTTAGCCGCAACGGCTCAGTTATGCGTTCTCGGTTGACATAAGTGCCATTGGTGCTATCTAAATCGCGCAGGATCAACTTATCATGCTGGCAATCGAGCTGAGCATGTTTTCTAGAAGCGGATTCGTCATCAATAAGGATCTCATTCTCTTGATGGCGACCAAGGACATAGGCCCCATCTTTTAAGATGTAATCTTGGGGATTTTTTGAGGCTGAGCGTACTGATATTTTCCACTTTGGAGTCATATCTTCCTCTATGATTCCATTTGCTCTCTAGGAATTGCCGGGGTGATCCCCCAGATGTAGGGGTGAGTGGGGTGCGGAGCACCCCACTCACCCCTACATCTGGATAGTCCCACGGCGTTTCCCAAAGACCTATTCCATTAGAACCATCGATCATCGTAAAACCATGATGACAATTATTGTACCCTAACTGTAGAGAACAGCGCGGCTTGCAAACAACTCTCAAGATTTCCCTCAAATCTGCAATCTTTTTATATAACTGTTTTGAGCAAAAAGATGGTGAACACTTGACTAATCTTTCGCCAAGAAGCAAAGTCGCCATGTTTCCCTTTGAATTTTTCTTTGCGCCTTTGCGGCTTTGCGTGAAAAATGTTCAAGATGATATTGCCCATTACAATTCCTTTTAAATTACAAAGGTGACAACCACTTGTCGTCGGAAGTCCTGCGGATAGTGACTGTCACCCTTGCAATTATTGCTGATTGGTCGGCCAGACTTTAAGCGGTCATCTTAATTGTCCAATCTCCTCTTCAACTACCTTGAGGATCTCTCCAGACCTGACGAGCTCCATCATCACATTGTGATCTGGATACAGAGGCCGGTCTTCATCGAGATATTCGACATGTTTGCGCACAACGCCCTTTGCAGCGAGAACACCCTTGCCCGGTGTGAAATCGCGGAAATCTAATCCTTGCGCCGCGCCCATAAATTCGATACCCAAAACACCATAAGCATTGTCGAGGATTTGTTTGTTCTTAATGGCCGTATTCATCCCCATAGAAACAAAGTCTTCCTGGTCTGCTGCGGCAGGGATCGACATGATGCTGGCTGGTGCCGAGAGAATGCGTTGCTCAGTGATCAACATGTCAGCCGTGTACTGGCTGAGCATCATCCCCGACATCATCCCCGCACCCTTGGTTAGGAAGGGAGGTAGGCCCACACTCAAGGCTGGATTGGTCAGGCGGTTGAAGCGCCGCTCAGAGAGCACGCATACCATGGTGATCGCTGCGCCGGCCATATCCATAGGTAGGCAGACAGGTGTGCCCTGGAAGTTTGCCCCGGTTAGCGTGAGTTGGTACTCTGGGAAGAAGATGGGGTTATCGCCGACGCCGTTTAGCTCGATCTCTACCTGGCTGCGGGCGTAGGCAATGGCATCAATTGCCGCACCGATGACCTGCGGAGTTGAGCGCATCGAGTAGGCATCCTGCACTTTGACTTTTAGCTTACCCGTGACCAGATCGCTGCCTGCAACGAGATTGTTCAAGTTCTGGGCCGTCTTTACCGCACCCTGGAAGCCGCGTACCTGGTGAAGGCGCTCGTCATAAGGTTTCATATTGGCGAAGAGCGCTTCCAAGGTCATGGCGCAGGCGATCTGGGCCTGTTTGATCCAGCGCTCCATTTCATAAATGTGGATAGCGCTCATTGCAGTGAGCAAATTCGATCCATTGATCGTCGCCAGACCATCGCGCGCTTTAAGTCCAGGAATGGGTATTCCGGCTTTGTCCATGGCCTCTTTTCCAGGCAGCCGCTCGCCCTGGAAGAAGGCTTCCCCCTCTCCCATTAACAATAGCGCGATCTGTGACATTGGAGAGAGATCGCCGCAGGCCCCCACAGATCCTTTTTGACAGACCACCGGGGTAAGGCCTTTATTGAGCATCTCGATCAATGTGAACGTGATCTCGGGTCGGCAGCCCGATTTTCCATGCGCGTGCACATTGATGCGTCCTGCGATCGCCGCCCTAACGTATTCGATCGGCGTTGGCTCACCGATCCCCGCGGCATGGTTGTAGATCAGGTAGCGTTGGAATTGTTTGGTCTGGTCGTCGGTCAGCACCACTTCCGAAAATTCTCCGATTCCTGTGTTGACGCCATACATGATCTCGCGTGCCACGATCTTCTCTTCCAGCATGGCGCGGCAAACCTTGATGCGCTCGAGCGCCTCGGGGTGCAATTCGACCTTTTCGCCATCTCGAGCTACGCTCACCAGCTTTTCAATGGTCAGCCCTGAACCATCCAGAACAACGGTCATTTTTCTCTCCTTAATGTCATTTTTATTGGTGGCTAGATTATTGCAAAATCTATTTCCCCGTGCAAGTGGAGTATGTCATGATTAGCAAGTTAGATGAATAGCAAGCGCGACATTTTTTTCTTCGCTCAGTTCATTGTAGCGCTGGCAAGCTGCTTGAGATTCCAGGATGATTACTTGAATATTTTCATTTTGGATTGTTGAAAGTGTGCTTTGGGGTACTTGCATGCGCCCATATGCTCCCGTACCGATGATCAGAACCTGGGGAGTGTTGGTTCGCACCTCTTGAAGATCTGCTATGCCCAAAGAATGACCCTGCTCCCGCCACCAGTTGGGGCTGACCCCCTCAGGGAAGATGATCAGATCCTTTGAGTAGGGCTGACCATCAATAACGATTTCGCCGAATTGATAGGAATCTATCTTGGGGACAGTCACGAAAGTTCTTCGAAGGGCGGAAAGCCAACCTCGTTGTCAGTTTTTTGAGCTGCCCATCGCGGATGGGTTTTTACCCAACTTCGGTCGACAGCACGTTGAACGATTACAGCTTGAAATGTTTCACGATCAAACACGTACTCGTTCAACAATCCCTGAAAGACACCCAATCGCACCGGCGGCTTTGGCCAGTTCGTCAATTTCTACCGTATGGCACTTGACCCCCAGGGATTCGTAATAGCCCTGTGAGTTGGGGTGTCCCGCCGCCATCAAGATCTCCTTGGGACCCAGGGTGACGAAGTTGAATGCCATCCCGCTGGAGGCTTCGGCCTCATCGGGCACAAAGAGCACTTCGTAACCGCGCTGGCGTAGGGCTTCAATTGCCGACCAGGATACTCGATATGGCCATGCTACCGCCAGATCCTTGTCGAGAAAGCGTAGGATCCCCATATGGTGCATTGTGCCAATCGGCAGATCGACGACGATGGCCTCGACACCCATTGCGCTGAAGGCTTCACCGACTTGGTGCGCGCCTTCGGCGTTCGTGCGCAGACCGCGGCCAATCAGCACTGTCTCAGGATCAATCCACAAGCAGTCAGCCCCTTCGAAGGTGGCATTCCCGCGCAGCGTACGCACAATGGGAATCCCCAGGTTAGCCAGGCGGCGAGCGACCCAGCGCTCCTCGCCGGCGCGCACGGTCGAGGCCGGCCGCCCTAGGATTGCGCCTTCGGGGGTCATCACGAACAGGTCGGCGCAGAACATCTGGTTGGGGGTGGGGGTTTGGGCAGGCTCGACGTAGTGGACCGTTACCCCGGCAGCGTGATAAGCCTGGGCCATGGCCGCATGCTGCTTTCGCCCGAGGTCCAAGTCGACATTATCCAGCATCTGAACTGCATCAGGGTCGGCGAGATCATTCCACTCCTCGCCTGGCTCGTGGAGTAACACGGTTTTGAGTTCGGCCCACTCACTGTTGATACCGCTGGCGGTCCAAAGCGAGCCGATCTCTGCATGGTGAGACTGTATGCGGGGAGACCAGTTTTCTCCGCCGTAGGCCGCAGCTTTGTAGATTGATTTCTTCGTCATGCATTCGATTCTATCATACAGAGAGAGTGAAAAAATAAAACAGGGCGAGCAGCCCTAACCGACGCTCGCCCTGTAAAATACTTCTTAAAGAAATTTTTCTTATCGCATCTCGCGCAGTTGCTTGAAGAGTGCTTTCTCTTTGGAGCTCAATTTCTTAGGCAGCAGCACATTGACCTTGACTAAAAGATCGCCTTTCTTTTTCGCATCGCGAAGATTAGGCATCCCAAGCCCGCGCAAGCGGAAGGTTTTGCCGTTCTCGGTTTCAGGCGGAATGGTTAGCTTAATGCGCTGGTCGATGGCGGCCACTTCTACCTCGCCGCCCAAAAGCGCGTCATAAACACCTACGGGAACGTTTGTGCGCAGGGAATCTCCATCACGTTTGAACAGGGGATGGGGCCGCACCTTGACTTTCAGGAAAAGGTCTCCTGACTGTCCACCCATCGCCCCGCGCTGGCCCTGGCCGCGCAGCCTTACCTTGGAGCCTGTCTTTACTCCGGGTGGAATCTGCGCTTCAATTTTGCGTCCATCTTCCCACTGCAGCATGATCGAAGTGCCTCGGTGGGCTTCCTCTAGCGAGATCTCCACCATGTGTTCCGCATCCTGTCCGCGTTGGGAACGCCGCACTCGCCGTTGACCAAAATCAGCGCCTCCGCGCCCGCCCAAGCCGCCAAATAATGTCTCGAAGAAGTCAGAGAAACCTCCCGCGCCACCCATGCCCTGAGAGCCTCCGATGCCGCCAAAAATGCGTTCCAGATCTTCTTGTGACATGGTGCGTGTGTTAAATCCCCCGGCCCCGCCAGTTTGCCAGGGACCCCAATTGAAGTCTTCAGGGCGGCCACCGGCACGACCGTATTGCTGCCAGTGCGCGCCGAATTGATCGTATTTCTGACGCTTGTCCGGGTCCGAAAGGACCTCGTTGGCCTCGTTGATCTCTTTGAATTTTTCCTCGGCGGCTTTCGCGCCAGCACCCTTGTTCATGTCGGGGTGATATTTGCGCGCTAGCTCGCGGAACGCCTTCTTGATCTCATCTTGCGAGGCGTTCTTTTTTACACCGAGGATCTTGTAATAATCTTTATAGTCCATGCCGAAAAATGTATCTTCAGATTTCTGAAGTCTCAGTTCCCTTGCTTCACTCCGAGTGCTTTACAAAGGCTTCGCAAAATTTGCATCAGTTTGTCATCCGTTTTCAGTTGAGAGTATATCACCTAGAAAACTTAATGTCAGTGTATCTCGATGCTGTGCATCGGGGTGGTGGAAGGGCGATCGATATCGCCCTTCCACTTAGATGGATGAGCATCATGCGCTTGCTGTACTTCAAAACAACCACAGAATAGCTGTGATCGACCGCCAACTCAAATTGTCATTCTGAGTGGCGTCAGCCGCGAAGAGTGACAGGGCAAAGCCTAAGCCACCTTGACGGCGATCTTGCGCTTCTTGGCCTCTTCTGCCTTAGGCAGTGTCAGCCGTAGAACGCCGTTTTTATACTCAGCATTGATCTTGTCCTGCTCAATGCGGTTGGAGATGCGGAAGCTGCGCTCATAGTCACCTACTTCGAACTCAGCTCGGACCAGGGAAAACCCTTTGGGATCTTCAGCAACCGCGTAGCCGTTCACGGTGAGAACGTTCTTATCCAGCGAGATCTCGATGTTATCTTTTTGCACGCCAGGCATGTCCAGCGTTACCACGATCTGATCATCGGTTTCGTAGATATCCGACCGGGGCACAAAGCAACGGCAATCTCGGGTGCGCTCGCCCGCCGGAGCGGTGTTGAGGGCAGATTCATCTTTTTTGGTTTCAATCGCTTTTGTTTTTGTAGCCATAATACACTTCTCTTGTGACAGGTTATAAGGTTTAGTTCACATTAACTGTGATTTTCTTGGGGCGGTCAGCCTCAGATCGGGGCAGGCGTACTTCCAGGACACCGTCTTTGAAAGAGGCCTTGACTTTCTTGGAGTCAACGGTGTAGGGTAACTTCAGGCTGCGGGTGAATTTTCCTTGACTGCGTTCTTGTCGGTGATAGGTAGCATTCTCAGGCAGATCTTCACCTTGTCGCTCCCCGCTGAGAGTCAAGGTGTCCTCTAAAATACTTAAATCGATGTCTTTCCCTTCCAGGCCAGGGAGTTCAGCAGTGACCAGAACACTCTCCTCATCTGCCCAAAGATTCATGGCTGGGAAGTTGGGAGCATTTCGAGTATAGAGCGGATGGAAATCCTCGAATAGGCGGTTCATATCGCGCTGCAGGCGGCCCATTTCTCGCCACATTAAGTTCCGAGTTGGTCTTATTCGTCTGTACATTGTGTTCCTCCAGTAATTTGTTGCCTGGATAGCGCCATCATAGCGTTTGGCTGCTATCCACTCCGATAATTTTTACATACGACAAATATTATAGGAGCGTGTTGTTAGAAGAACGCAAACGAAATATTTAAGATTTGTTAAAGATTGGAAAGAAAAAGAATCCCGATTTCTCAGAGAAATCGGGATTCTTTTTCTTATGATCCCCACCCCAGGCTGATGCGCCCACGCTTTGGCTCGACTTTGCGGATAATCACTGTGATCACATCGCCGACGCCAGGTTTTTCCCCGCGTGGGATCTGGCTGCGATGTAGCAAGCCGTCCTGTTTGACGCCGATATCGATGAAGGCCCCGAAATCCACCACATTGCGCACTGTTCCACGCAGGCTCATGCCAATCACCAGATCTTCCATTTTGAGCACATCGCTGCGTAGCACCGGCTTGGGTAGATCTTCACGTGGGTCGCGCCCGGGGCGGATGATCTGCTCAAGGATATCTTCCAGAGTTGGGATCCCGGCGTTTAACTCAGAGGCTAGCTGCTCGATAGACTCGGCTGATTGGTATCCCTTCAAAGCTGATTCGCGCGCCTCGAGCCCGGCACTCACTCCTAAGTCCACGCGCCGCAACACCGCCTCAGCGACGGGATAGCTCTCTGGGTGAATCGCAGAGCTATCCAACGGGTTATCTCCACCCCTAATTCTTAAAAATCCCGCGGCCTGTTCGAAAGTTTTAGGCCCCATCCCAGGGACATTCTTCAAGGCCTCACGGTTTGGGAAGGGTCCATTTTGGTCGCGATAGTCGACAATGCGTTCAGCCAATTTCGTGCCAATTCCGGAAACGTAGCTCAGCAGGGAGGGTGAGGTCGTATTGACATCCACACCGACCTGGTTGACCACACTCTCGACGACGATGGTCAGAGCCTCGGCAAGGGCTTTCTGATCGACATCATGCTGGTACATGCCCACCCCGATGGATTTAGGGTCGATCTTGACCAGCTCGGCCAAGGGATCTTGAATACGGCGGGCGATGGAGACTGCCCCGCGCATGGCCACATCCATCTCAGGTAGTTCTGATCGGGCTAGCTTGCTGGCGCTGTAGACACTGGCACCAGCCTCATTGACGATTAGATAATGCAGCGGGGTGGCGTGCAGTGTTCCTAAGAGATCCTGGATGAGTTCGGCGATGAGACCTTCTGTTTCGCGTGAAGCGGTGCCATTCCCGACGGCGATTAGCGTGACGTTGTGACGTTCTACCAATGTCGACAAGGTTTGTTTTGCTTTTTGGGCTTCGTTTTGGGGCTGATGGGGATAGATGGTAGCGGTCTCCAGCGGCTTGCCGGTGATGTCGATCACAGCCACCTTGCAACCCGTGCGGTAGCCAGGGTCGATTCCCAAGACGGTGTGGTCGCTCAGGGGTGGTTGGTTGAGCAAATTACGCAGGTTGGTGGCGAAGACCTCGATGGCATGTGATTCGGCAATCTCGGTGAGACTGCGGCGGACATCGCGCTCAATAGCCGGGAGCAGCAAACGCTTGGCAGAATCCTCGATGGCGAGATCCAATTGGGCTTTCAGGGGAGACCGGCGATCTGTATTGAAGCGCTGCTCGATGGCCGGGCGCCAATCGCGCTCGGGAACTGTGACATCCACGCGCAGCACCTTCTCACGTTCGGCGCGATTGATGGCCATGATCTGGTGGGGGCGCAGGCGGTCGACCCGCAGATTGAAATCGTAGTAGGTCTCGTAAACGCCGCGTTCGTCTTTTGCTTTAGCTCTCTTCTGCGTTTTCTGGTTGCCAAATTGCAGCGCTTTGTGACGGGTCTGCTTTCGAATGTCTGGGTTATCGCCGATTGCTTCGGCCACGATATCTCGAGCCCCTGCCAACGCTGTAGATTCATCGGGTACATCTTGATTGATAAAGGATTTGGCCAGTTCTTGCGGCGATTTGTCAGTGAGAGTCTGTTGTAAGATCAAATCTGCCAACCCCTGAAGGCCTTTTTCTTTGGCGGCAACAGCGCGAGTTTTTCTTTTGGGCTTGAAGGGACGGTAGAGGTCTTCGAGTTCGGTGCGAGTCTCGATCTCTTGGATCCGGCGGCGCAATTGACCTGTGAGCGCCCCTTGTTCCTCGATGCTTTTGAGAACCGTCTTTCGACGTTCGTCGAGCGCGCGCAAGGCTTTCAGGCTCTCTTCGATTTGGCGGATTTGCTCTTCATCAAGCCCCCCGGTGGCTTCTTTCCGATAGCGGGCGATGAAGGGGACTGTGTTCTCCGCGTCGAGCAATTCTACTGTGGCAGAAACCTGTTTGGCTCTGATCTTGAGTTTGGTGGCGATATTTTCGATGGTAGACATGCGCAGAATTATAACCAGAATCAGGCGACAGCGGATTGATTTGCAATCCGCTGTCGCCTGATTCTGGAAGATTTCATAGTTTGAGGTTAGTGATAAAATTGGCGGGTTTGAACGACGATTTTGGAGTAAAAGATGAATATTGAAACCATCCAGGTTTGGATTTACGAAAACCCCTACGTTGCTATTTTTGGAGCGGTAATCATTAGCTATGTATTGTATTTGATTACGCGCTTGATCCTTGGCCGTGTCTTGGGTGCCTTTGCTGCACGCACTGAGAATATCTATGATGATTTGATTATCGATCAAATGCATCCTTATCGAGTCGCGTGGCTGGTCCCGTTGATGTTTCTGTATGTATTTTCTGGTTACGCTCTAAATCAGGATTCGCTGTTTGGGAAAATGGTTCTGTTTGTAATCATCTGGACCGTAGTGTATTCGCTGTCCCTGCTGCTGAACGGACTCAATGACGTCTATGAGATGCGCCCCAATTACTCAGGGGTGAGCATCCAGGGCTATCTGGATATCGTCAAGATCCTATTTGTCCTGATTGGCATCATCGTTAGTATTTCCTTGTTCACGGGGGAATCTCCAGTGGTTTTACTGAGCGGATTGGGCGCGCTAACAGCGGTCTTGTTACTGATCTTCCGCGACACGATCCTCTCCCTGGTTGCCAGCATCCAGATTGCCTCTAACAACTTGATCAAAGAAGGGGATTGGATCGAAGTCCCCAGCTATGGTGCCGATGGTGATGTGCTCGATATGAGCCTGCATGCCATCAAGGTGCAGAATTGGGATAAGACCATCACCGTGATCCCGACCTACAAAATGATCGAAGTGGCCTATAAGAACTGGCGCGGCATGTCAGAGAGCGGCGGACGCAGGATCAAACGCTCGATCACGCTGGATATTGGCAGTATCAAATTTTGCAATCAGGAGATGTTGTCGGGATTGCTGAAGATCGATTTGATAAAAGATTTCTTGACAGCCAAATTAAATGAAATTGAGGAATATGATCGCGCCCGTGGCGGGCAATCAGATTCTCCTTTCGATGGTCCCCAAATAACCAATACGGAGATCTTTCGGGCGTATGTCGCTGCCTATCTTCACAGCAGAGATGACATTCACCAAAAAGGTTTAACGTTCTTAGTGCGATCCTTGGCCCCAGACCGGCATGGCTTGCCAATTGAGTTGTATATCTTCACCAAGACTACCGATTGGATTGCATATGAAAACATCCAGGCGGAAATATTCGATCATTTGCTGGCGATCGCGCCGGTGTTTGGGCTGCGTGTCTTCCAGGATCCAACTGGGATGGATTTTTCCGCGCTTGGGAAATAAATAGAAACCTGAGGCACCCCAAATTACTGTTAGTCGAAATAGGGTTCCAGCAGCGTTTTGCGCTGATGGAACCCTATTTTTTCGAGGGATGCCTCATGTTCTCTAGAACCCTTTTTGTTGGCCGATCCAGGGTGGAGGAACATTGGCTTCAAACTCTTCCACGCTGGGGCCTTGGAGGACCCCCAATCGCCAGATGCCATACATGTAGCTCAACGCAAGGACGATGATCAGCGCGGGCCAACCTGAGATCAGTTGGATTACCCCCAGGGTTTCCACCGAACCATTGAGATAGGTCTGCAATTGAAGGTAGAATCTCGCACCAAAGAAGAGAGTCCAGCCCCAGGTCACCTCACTATAGGCCGGCCGAACTCTGTCGTGCCAGTACCACTGCAGCGTCCAGCTGCGGGTTAAGTGGCTACTCCAAGCGGCCAGCGGGCGTTTTGCAAGCACGCTGATCAAAGCGACCCCAACAGTTAGACCGCCGGTAATCAGGCCGGGGAGAAAATAGCCGCTGGGGGAGTTTGTTAACAAACTTAAGCCGGCCGCTAACCCTGCGCTCCCTAAGCCCCCCAGGGAGTACCATATGGACTGGCCTCGAAATAATCTGTGCACCAACAAAAGCACTGCAATCAACAATGCCGCACCAATAGCCCAGGCAAGACTCGCTACGCGATTGACGATCAAAAACGCCAAGGGCGGCGCGATCACGTCCACAATGCGATTGTCTCCGCCGAAGACAGTTTTGAATTCGGCCAACAGATCTCGAAAAACGCTCATCCCCGCGCCCCCAACCAGAATTTTTTCCAATCTCCCTGGCTTCGATATAGGGCGATGAGGGTGTACAGTGCGCCCGTGAAGAACCCCAATACCATCATTAGAACGACCCACATCGCCGCAACCCCTATCGATTTCTCACGATAAACTATCCAGATTGAGAAGATCGCAAAACCGACATACAGGTCAACGAATGAGACGATACCCCAGGGGTTGGCGAGTAGGGCGCGGCCATCATTTCCAAAATCTCCTGTAGTGAATCCAAATATCAGTACGGATGTCATGGCTAGCAATCCTGCCCAGGCAATAAATTTGGCGAAATTCATAGATTCTTCTCGCATTCTCAGGGTGCTTTCTGAACAAGTGCAAACCCGACTGCGTTTGGACCGAGGTGCGCGCCAAGTACAGGAGTTACATTTACAGACATAGGCTTGGGCAGATCAGGGAAGAGGGTTTTGACTCGTTCCCAAAGCTGATCCGCAGCATCTGGAGCGTTGGTATGAACCATGGCAAGCGATTCATAGGGTTGGACGTGCTTGATCAGGTGAAGCAAATGCCGCATGGCTCGCTCCCTAGTACGTACTCGATCCGAGGCGGGTTCTCCCTGGTTCATTTTCAGAATGGGCTTGAGTTGCAATACACCGCCAATACCAGCTATCACGCTGTTCATACGACCGCTGCGGCGCAGATATTCCAGTGTGTCCAGTGCTGCAAAGACGAATACGCGCGGGTTGAGCGATTCCAGCTTGCCCAAGATTTCCTTGAGATGCAAGCCCTCTGCAATCGACCTGGCTGCCTCTAACACCACAAACCCAGTACCCAAGCTGACCTGCATCGAATCCAACACGGTGACAGGAATGGTTTTGAATTGCTCGGTCGCTTTCCTGGCCACATTGATCGTCGCACTGAGTGTTTCCGAGATGTGAATGGAGAGGATTTCTCTCGCGCCTTCTTCCACCAGGCGGGTGTAGGTCTCCAGGAAAGTGTCGATACTCGGTGTTGCTGTTGTGGGAGGCGGGTCATAGCTTGGAAGGCGGGTATAAAACTCTTGCCGGGTGATTTCGACACCATCTAAATAGCCCTCTTCACCTACATTGATGTATAAGGGGATAACCTCGATATTGTGCTCTTCGATCAGTTCGTTGGGTAGATCGCAGGTGCTGTCTGTTACGATTCGAATACTCATAATTTGCTCCATTTTGCTTACATGATACGGCTAAAAGGTGTTGATCTCGAAGAGCGTACCACTAAGCCCCTGCTCTGTCAATACTTTCTATTCAATATCTATACAAAATATTGACAACTCTATTGTCTTATGTTATTGTTTAGGCAAAATAACCAAAACGACACCCAATAACAAGGATATGAGCGAAATTAAAAGCACACCTACATTCAATCTCGGCGTCGTCATCCAAGAAACTGGCATCAACGCCGATACCCTCAGGGCCTGGGAGCGCAGATACGGATTGCCTCAGCCGGCACGTACAGAGGGGAGACACCGCCTATACTCTCAGCGTGATATTGATACGATCAAGTGGCTGAGCACTCGTCAGGCGGAGGGTATGAGCATTAGCAAGGCGGTCAACTTGTGGCGCACATTAGAATCTGATGGCAGCGATCCACTTCTGGAAATGCCTCTGTCTCTCTCGGTGCCCAGTGCGCCTCCTCCTGTGGATGTTTCAGTGGGAGCCCAGATCGAAGAATTACGGGCCGATTGGATCCGCAATTGCCTGGATTTCAACGAGGCTTCAGCGGAGTACATTGTGGCACATGCCTTTGCTCTCTACCCACCAGAGACAGTTATCTTCGAGATCTTGTTTGCCGGACTGGCTGAAATTGGGAATGCCTGGTATCAGCGTCAGGCGACCGTTCAACAGGAGCACTTTGCGTCCGCATTGGTGATCAGGCGCTTAGACACTTTGATCGCTACTTCACCTCCACCAGTGCACCGTGAAAGTGTCATTATTGGCTGCCCGCCACGCGAAGACCACATAATATCCGCAATGGCGATCACCTATTTGTTGCGCAGCCGTGGCTGGCCCGTGGTCTATCTAGGTGCCAATGTGCCTTTAGGCAACTTTCAGGAGACGGTTGCCTCAGTCAACCCCACATTAGTTGTTTTGACTGCACAAACGTTGCCTGCTGCTGCAAATCTCAAAGAAGTCGCAATAACGCTAACTGAGGATGGCGTTCCAGTTGCATTTGGAGGGATGGTGTTCAATCGCTATTCCGAACTAACCAAGCAGATTCCTGGTTTCTTCTTAGGCCGAGATCTCAAAAATGTCCTTTCCGTATTAGAGTACCTCTTGACGAAGACGCCCTCGCCTACCAGTGACCCCATCGATGGTGCTGCAACCGAGGCTTTGGTGCATTTCATCTCAATGCGACCAGCTCTGGACGATCATGTTTACGATCAAATGGGTGCAGATATGCCCTATGAACACCTGCAAACTGCAAACCAATTTCTGGCCCAAGATATTATAGCCGCATTGAAATTTGGTGATATGAATTATTTGAGCGGCGAATTGGAATGGATTGAAGGCTTGCTCGAAAATGCAAAGCTTTCTGAAAAGATGCTGGGCGGCTATCTGGAAGTTTATCACAAGGCCGCAGTACAATCCCTGGATGAGCGCGGTGCGCACATCGTCGATTGGTTGGACAGAGTCAGCAAGTTGCGAGCAATATAAATTTCTCATTAGGAGTTTCAGATGAAAGTACTGATTACTGGTGGAACTGGCTTTATCGGCAGGGAATTAATTTTAGACCTCTTGAAGGACGGGCACGAGCCTTGGGTGCTCAGCCGCAACCCCAGGTTACACCCCGATTTTCCCGCTGGGGTCAAATTAATCCAATGGGACGCGCAGACAACGCAGGGCTGGGGTCATCTAATCGAACAGGTCGACGGGATCGTCAACCTGGCTGGCGAGAATCTAGCGGGGAAGAATTTCTTCCCATCTCGCTGGACTCCGGAAAGAAAAAAGCGCATATTAGATAGCCGATTGGACGTGGGCCGTGCCCTATCAGAAGCGATTGGTTCTGCGGAACGCAAACCGGCTGTCTTGGTGCAAGGCTCGGCGATTGGATACTATGGTGTGCTGGAGGATCAAATAGTCACTGAAGTTGAGCCATCAGGGGATGATTACATGGCGAAAACGGTTGCCGAGTGGGAGGCCAGCACTGCTGATGTGGAAGCCCATGGCGTTCGTCGCGCGATCATTCGGACGGGAATTGTTCTCGATCCTAAAGAAGGCGCGCTCATGCGGTTACTGCTTCCATACCGGTTGTTCGCAGGGGGACCCTTTGGATCAGGCGAGCAATGGTATTCGTGGATCCATCTTCGCGATGTTGTCAGGGCTATCACCTTCTTGCTTGAAAATGAGCAGGCCAATGGAGTTTTCAACCTGACCGCCCCGAAACCCTTGAAGAACAAAGAATTCGGTAGAATTTTGGGAAAGGTAATGCGTCGCCCATCCCTGGTGCCGCTACCTGGGTTCGTGCTGCGGACCTTGTTCGGCGAAGTTTCCACTGTTGTACTCGATGGACAGAGAGTGCTTCCTGAGCGATTAAATGAAATGGGGTTTGAATTCGAGTTCCCTGAAGCAGAAGGCGCGTTCCAGGATCTGCTGTTGTAATGCCTGACTTGAAGCGGAAATTCGAGCACCGTTTTGAGGTGGCTGCTCCTATCGAAGCTGTGGCGGAATTCCATAGTGATACGCGTGCCCTGAGGATGCTCACCCCACCGCCGATGCTGGTGCAGTTCAACGAAGTCGAACCCCTGGGAGAGGGTTCACGTGCCGACTTCACTCTTTGGGCAGGTCCGGTACCGATTCGGTGGGTGGCGCTGCATTCGAATGTGGTACATCGAAAGGGCTTTGAAGACACGCAGGTGCAGGGGCCATACGAACATTGGCATCACAAGCATCAATTTGTTTTCGTTGACGCCCAAACTACTTTGGTAATCGACGAGATCGAAGCTCAATTGGGGGCAGGTGTACTCAAGGGGCTGGTTAGCAGACTCATGTGGTGGAGCCTACCAGCTTTATTTAAATACCGCGCTTGGAGGACGAGACGTGCCCTCGAATTCGGGATATGACTCTACTGTCTATTACGCCGTCGCTCGCTTGGCGTTCATGATTTTGATAAAAACTGGGGTTAGTTGGGGATCGAAATGCACCCCCGCATCTTGTTCTAAGATTTGGATGACTTCGTCGTGGGGTTTGGCTTTGTGGTAAGGACGCGCCGTGGTCAAAGCATCGTAGACATCCGCCAGCGCCAAGATCCTGCCCTGGATCGGGATCTCTTTCTCTTTCAGGCCTTTTGGATAGCCTGACCCATCCCATTTTTCATGGTGATACAAAATATATGGCAGCGTTCCCCTGAGATGGGGGATATCCTGGAGCATTTTTGCGCCAGCAATGGTGTGCTTTTTCATCAACTCCCACTCCTCGGGTGTCAATGGATCGGGTTTGTTGAGCACCTGTCCTGGAATCATGATCTTGCCTATATCGTGCAGCCGGGCACCAAACTCCAGGTTTCGAATATGTTGTGGTGACCATTTTAGTGCTTTCGCCAACCACAGGGAGTATGTGGTAACGCGATCAACGTGCCCACGTGTATATTTATCTCGCCCTTCGATGGCATTGGCTAATACCTTGACTGTGTCCAGATAGGCCTGGCCAACCTGGGCGACTTCGACGGCTGCGGTACGGTATAGGCGCGCATTAATGATTCGCACCAGGTCATCAGGCTCGATGGGCTTGGTCAGATAGTCTTCGACACCCAACTCGCGGCCGCGCTGGATATCTTCTGTCGTGCCATGAGAGGTTAGAAAAACAAAGGGGATCGTAGTCCAATTCGAATTCTGGCGCACAGCTTTAAAGAATTCAAGCCCATCCATTTGAGGCATGTTGATGTCCGAAAGGATCAGATCAGGAGTGGCATTTTTTAGCAATTCTAAACCCTCGAGACCATTTTTCCCCTGCAGGGTTTGATATCCTTCTGCTTCGAGGGCTCTCGCAATTACATTTCGGATTTGGGCGCTGTCCTCTACTACAAGAATTAGCCGTTCGGGGGATGGCAAGCTGCTCGGGATGTCCATATCATTGATCACCATGTACACGTGGTGCACGTGTATGCATGACTTTGTGGAATACGAGTATCAGATCGGGGTCGAAAAGCTTTCCTGCGTTCAACTCTAAATATTTTAACACCTCTTCTTGGGGTCTGGCAGGGTGGTACGGCCTGACAGTTGTAAGGGCATCATAAACGTCGACGATGGCCAATATCCGCGCTTCGAGGGGGATATCGCGTTGCTCCAGCCCTTCTGGGTAGCCAGATCCATCCCAGCGTTCGTGGTGATAGAGCACGTACGGACGGATAGAACCCAGGTGGCTGATCCCACTGAGCATTTTTTCCCCAGCAACCGGATGATGACGCATTAGTTCCCATTCATCTTTGGTGAGTTTTCCCTTTTTATTCAGGATATGGTCTGGGATGATGACTTTGCCAATGTCATGCAGCCGGGCGCCGAACTCCAGATTGCGGATCTGGTCATCGGGCCAGCCTAGTTCCTGGGCCATCCACATGGCGTAATTGGTGACTCGATCCACATGTCCGCGCGTGTAGTGGTCGCGTCCCTCGATAGCATTGGCTAAAACCGTCACGGTTTCCAGATATGCCTGCCCAATATGGGCGACTTCGACCTCAGCAGAACGCAAAAGGCGCGCATTGATCGTACTGACCAGCTCTTGGTGATTTATCGGTTTGGTGAGATGATCTTCCACACCGAGTTCGCGTGTCAGCCGGAAGATCGTGGGTGAATTATCCGAAGTTAGAAACAAGAATGGGATCGCAGCCCATTGAGGGTGTTGGCGGACCTCTTTGAATAAGGCAATGCCATCTTTGCGTGGCATATTGATATCAGAAAGGATCAGGTCGGGCGCAAAGTGTTCCAACACCTTGATGGCTTCTTCGCCATCGCTGGCCTGAACGACAAAATAATTATCGATTTGCAAGTGCTCAGCAATCGCCTCACGAACGGGATCATCATCCTCGACAACGAGAATTTTTTTGCTGGGTAAGGGGATGGTGGGCTTTGGAATCATCTTTAGCTATTGCGATTGATCTTTTTGGCAAGGCCATGTATTATACGCTCAAACCTGCCCGATGAGATTGCCATTTTTGTAAGTATTTCCCAGGATTGACAACTCCCTTACCATGATTATACTAGGCAAGGTGCAAAGATGTATGAAGATTCTTTCGGCTTTATCAGAATCACCCGGATGTCGGCAGAGACCCATTCTTGCTGACCCGCCAGCTAGCTTTGTTTTATGAAGATCGAAGAACTGCTCAAATTATTACCAGAAACCTATTCTCCGGTTGATTGTGAACTGATCAAGCGTGCATATCGCGTTGCATCGAAAGCCCATCGCGGACAAAAACGCGCTTCGGGAGAACCATATGTCACGCATTGTGTTGAAGTTGCCAAGATCTTGTCCGACATGCATGTTCCCCCAAATGTCATTGCGGCGGGGTTGCTGCACGATACCGTTGAAGATACAAAGGTTACCATCGAGGATATCGAAAGCGACTTTGGCCAGGATGTCGCCAAACTAGTCGATGCGGTTACCAAATTGACTTCTTTGCCAAGGGTTTCTCGCGGGGGTGATATCGCCGATGAAAACTTGGATGAAATTGACGGAGCAGGATCGGCGAAGAAGCAGGAGCAGGGCGCAGTTCTCGCTTCGGCCAGTTTGCGCAAAACATTCCTGGCGATGGCAGATGACCCCTTGGTAGTTTTGATTAAGCTGGCGGACCGTCTTCATAACATGAAGACTCTCGGTTACGTTCCAGCACAAAAACAAGAGCGCATCGCCCGCGAAACCATGGATATCTTCGCCCCTCTGGCGAGTCGCCTGGGGATTTGGCAGGTCAAGTGGGAATTAGAAGACCTTTCGTTTCGATATATCGATAACGACAAATACTTGGAAATCGCCAACAAGCTAGACGAACGTCGTTCGACCCGAGAGGAGAAACTCGACCAGGTCAAAGACAGACTCACCGAGGTTATGGAACAGGGAGGCATAAGGAATTCTTCTATCTCCGGCCGTCCCAAGCATATTTTTTCGATCTACCGCAAGATGAAGCGCAAAGGTGTTCCATTCGAGGAGGTCTATGATATTCGCGGAGTGCGCATCCTGGTTCCTGCGAAGGCCGATTGCTATGCAGCCCTGGGCGTGATCCATGCTAATTGGCGACCCATCCCAGGTTCATTTGATGACTATATTGCTGCGCCGAAGGAGAATTTCTATCGATCGCTGCACACGGCCGTCGTCTATGATGATGGTCGCACGCTAGAAGTGCAAATCCGCACTCCTGAGATGCATCAGAATTCGGAGTATGGAATTGCCGCCCATTGGCGCTATAAGGAGGGAGAGGCGCATGATCCCGATTTCGAACGCCGGATCATTTACCTGAGACAGTCGATGGGGGTGGCCCCTTGCGGCAAATCGATGATGTCGCCTTTGGG